>JBEKWX010000488.1:0-2897 GCA_049512675.1 Terriglobales bacterium
GTGGCCAGCGGGTCGTATCCTTCGGACGCGATGGTCGTAATCCCATGCAGCGTCGGCACGCTCGGCCGCATTGCCAACGGCACGGCCTCGCACCTGATCGAGCGCGCCGCCGATGTGACTCTTAAGGAGCGTCGGCCGCTCGTGCTGTGTGTTCGCGAGACGCCGCTCAACAAAATTCACATCCGCAACATGTCGCTGGCGGCGGACGCCGGTGCGACGATCTTCCCGCTGATTCCAACGTTCTATAACCATCCATCGAGCGCCGATGCCATGGCACAGGAATTCGCGAACCGGGTGCTGGCGCATATAGGACTGGCCCAGCCGGACGCGTACCGGTGGAAGGGCTAGCCAGTACCCAGTTGCCAGTTCCCAGTTCCCAGTTGCCAGTGCGGAACTGACCGTCGCTATCAAGATTTTTCCGACAATCGAGAACCTGGACCTCATTGAAAGATCTATGACTTGGGGGGAAGTCTTTCCTGCCTTGCAGGGGTACGATCAGTCTAGGGAACGGGCAGTAACGAAGGTAGGTATCTGGCGGGCATGTACTGCGAGTGCCGGGCTGAAGCAGTTCCCAGTTCTCAGTGGGGGATTGAACCGTGCGATCAAGGATTTTCTGAGAACTGAGAACTATTCCTAAGTGAAATTTTGCCGGTTGGGGCGGTTTTTCTTGGTGATGCTTCCTACGGTCTGATACCACGCAACCACCCAGGGAACGATCAGGGAAAATACCAGGCGTGCGCCCAGCGTTCGGATGGGCATTCTTCTAAGGTCGGTCCAGTCCAACCGAAAGGCAAAATAGATTTCGAGCGCGAGCACGCACAACAGCGGGATGGGCGAGTAGACGAGAGCAAGAGCGGCAAGAATCTCGGCGAGGCAGCGAGCCATATTTCGCCATAAGCGGGCCGAGCGTCCGCCCAACACTCCGTCGGTTACGGAATAGCTGACCATTTGCCGGAGCGCCGAGCGGAAAGTGTGGCGCGGTTGGTAAGACGCCTTTGCCCTTTCCGCGAAGGCGGGGACCACAAGCTGGCGCACCTTGGAATCGAATACGGTGTCTTCTCCGAGGAAGACGGTCTCGGGGAATCCGCCGACGCGCTGCCAGAGCTCTTTGCGGAAGGCCATTGAGCGGGCGGTGCAGGACTTGGTTGCCGCGTCGGGATTTAACTTGATTCCGAAGAAGGGCGCGGAGGCGACGTCCCAGACGCTGGAGTTGGTTGGGTCGATATACGATCCGCCGACAGAGTACTGGGAGTGGCCGTTGAAAATCGGGGCGGTGAGGTTGGCGAGCCAGTCGGGACTGTAGGTGCAGCCGGCGTCGGCGCAGGCGACGACATCGGAAGAGGCTGCTGCGGTCGCGATGTTGCGACCGCGTGCGATCGGTCCCGGAGAACGTTGCAAGCTGCAGCTTTCATCGCGGATGGGAACCAGGGTCGGGTATTTTGGCCGAGCGGCTTCGAGACGCTCCCAGGTTCCGTCGGTGGAACCGCCGTCGACGATGATGACTTCGGCGGAAGCGAGAGTCTGCTGCATCAGACTCTCGACCAGTGCGTCGATGTCATCTCTCTCATTGAGGACGGTGCAAGCCACGCTCACGGCTGGCATGTTGAGTGAAACCCCACGGTGGTTGCTTTCATTCGCCTTTTTCGGATGCGCTACGGCCGATGCGGATCCGAAACAAGTGTACCCGCGATGGTCCTACATATGAATCCTGTGAAACGGGCCTGAAACCGGCTTTCACCATTCCGGTTGTCAGCTTGCTTCTCTGGTTTTTGACAAAAAGCCAATCCATCTTTATAGTGCCGGGTCATGAACGGAACTTTCTTCTGCAACAGGTGCGGCGCGCAGAACGCCGCGGGCGCTCAGTTTTGCAGCCGCTGTGGAGCGCCCACGAACCCCACGCCCGGCGCTGTCCAGACGCCGGTGGCGCCGCCGTTCTCAACCTCGCCCTACTCAGCCTCAGTAACTCCGTATCAGGCGGTTGCTCCGGCGGTGGGGGTTGGGTACGGAGGGTTCTGGATTCGAGTGGTTGCACTCATCATTGACGCAATCATCGTGCGGGTTGTGATAGCTCCTGTGGGCATGATTTTTGGCGGCCTCGGGCTGGCAGGGGGGATGTTGGGTGGGTTCCCCCATAGGGGACTTGCTATTTTGGGTGGTGGCGTCACCTTCATCTTGTTGGTTTTCGGTTCCTGGTTATACGAGGCTTTCATGGAAAGCTCGTCGTACCAGGCGACGCTCGGCAAGATGATCTTTGGGATGAAGGTTACCGATCTCAATGGCAACCGCATCTCATTCGAACGCGCGACGGGAAGGCATTTTGCGAAGTGGCTTTCCGGGATGATTCTGTGCATCGGCTACATCATGGTCGGGTTCACCGAGCGCAAACAGGGACTGCACGATCTGCTGGCCGGGACGCTGGTGCGGCGAGTGTAGGTGCGCGCGGGAACTGGGTCGTCCCTCCGGGACTCCGCTATTTTCCCCCATCCTACCCCGCGCTGAAGCGCGGGGCTAAGCTGGATCGGCCCTACGGGGCTTGACTCTCGATCATACGAGTTACACTAGCCTCTCATGGCCTCTCCGGTTTCACGGCTGCGCCGCTGGTTCGCCTTGGGCGCGATTCTGATGGTTGCCACGGTCGCGGGGATGTATTTTTATGCGCGATGGAGTCTGCGCAAGGCCATCCACGACGTTCCGGCGAAAATGGGGCTGAACATTCAGCAAACCGCCGAGGGCTTTTCGATCTCCAAGTCCATAGAAGGCCGCACACAGTTTACGGTGAGCGCTTCCAAGGCGGTTCAGTTCAAAGAGGGTGGACGGGCGGACCTGCACAACGTCAAGATCGTCATCTACGGCAAGGATTCCGATCGCTTCGACCGGGTTGCCGGGGATGACTTCGA
>JBEKWX010000489.1:0-2897 GCA_049512675.1 Terriglobales bacterium
GGTACGGCGGAGTACGGCAACACGATCTATCAGTCAGGCACCTTGAGCAACACGGTGTTTTCGCAGACGGTGAGCGGTCTGCCGACCAATGGCGGCCCGGTGTATGCGACGCTTTACACGATTAACAGCAGCAACGGGACGAAGGTATACAACGAGTACACGTACACGGCCTTCAATGCAGCGGGTGGCGCGGCTACGATGACATCGCCGACTTCGCCATCAACTCTGAGTGGGAGCAGCGTGACGTTCACGTGGAGCGCCGGCAGCGGGGCCACGGGGTACTGGCTGGACGTGGGAACGGCGGAGTACGGCAACACGATCTACCAGTCAGGCACCTTGAGCAACACGGTGTTTTCGCAGACGGTGAGCGGTCTGCCGACCAATGGCGGTCCGGTGTATGCGACGCTTTACACGATTAACAGCAGCAATGGGACGAAGGTATACAACGAGTACACGTACACGGGCTTCAGTGCGGCGGGGGCCGCGGCGGTGATGACATCGCCGACTTCGGGAACAACTCTGAGTGGCAGCAGCGTGACGTTCACGTGGAGCGCTGGCACCGGGGCCACGGGGTACTGGCTGGACGTGGGTACGGCGGAGTACGGCAACACGATCTATCAGTCAGGCACCTTGAGCAACACGGTGTTTTCGCAGACGGTGAGCGGTCTGCCGACCGATGGCAGCACGGTGTATGCGACCCTCTACACGATTAGCAACGGGATGAAGGTGTACAACGAGTACACGTACACAGCGTTCAATGCAGCGGCGGCCGCGGCTGCGATGCAATCGCCGACTCCCGGATCAACTCTGACGGCCAACAGCGTGACGTTTACCTGGAACGCAGGCAAGAACGTGAGCGCGTACTGGATGGATGTCGGCAACGTTGCGGGCGGCAACCAGTGGTATCAGTCTGGCAGCATAACGATCCTATCGGCCACGGTGCCCAATGGACGGCCCAATGGCAACCCGATGTATGTGACGCTTTATTCACTGGGGGGAGGACAGTGGGTGAGCAACCCCTCCATGTACTATGCGGCGCCAGGTGCGGTAATGCAGACGCCCGGGGCCGGGTTCAACTCTGAGCGGCACCAGTGCAACATTCGCGTGGAGCGCAGGCAGCGCTACTCAGTATGAGCTGGTTCGACTTGGCGAGGCTCCAACAGCTATTCGTCGGGAAATCTGAGGTGTTGAGGGACTCGGTCAGTCCGCTGCCGACCAATGGCAGCACGATCTACGTCACCTTGTACTCGCAGGTCAACGGAACCTGGGTGGAAGACTATTACAGCTACGGAATGAGTCCGGATAATCTGGTGGGCTCGTGGACTTTTAACGATTGACTCCAACACGTATACCATACGTCACACTCACCCGTGCCTTGATGACCTCCGCGGCTGGAGCCGATAGAGCCTTTAGCCAAGTGCCGGTTGTCGCGGAAAAGAGGCCAAAGTAGATCTGGCACCGCATTCCGAGATGAAGAACATGATGAAGCACGGGGCGGACACGGTCGACAAGTTGCTCTGGCTGAAACAGAATGATCCTGAGAAGTGCGCGGAGACGCTCGAGTTCGAGAACTGCTACGCGCGGTTTTTGGGATGAGCCGAAAGCGAACGTTGGTTAGTTCTGGAGGTCTGGACTGCCCAGCCATACTTTGAGAGTCAGGTTTTGGTCAGTCTACCTGGTCGTAGCAGCTCCCGTATACGGAAAGCCCATTCTGCTGGGATTCGGCTGCCCGCAAGGGGTTCAGGTCGGTCGGGCGTCTCCGAAGCGGGGGGAACCCTTTGGGACCACCCCCAGCGACCGGTCACGTCAAGACCCCGATTCCGGAGTCGGCGATTGCATCACAGCGGGGACAACGGACGCTAGATTATCTATTTGTGCTGATCTGCTGATCTAAGTTTTAGATCAGCGCCTGTTTGTGTTTCCCCTTGACAACCTAGTACCAAGACAGGAATATATCTCATCTTGAAGTAACACTCCCGATGTCCTTCAAGGGCTTGCTAAGCTCGACTCAAAGGTGTTCACAGAAATTCCAAGGACGCAGTCCATGCGACGAGGCCTCTGGCCCTCGATAGTGCACACTTTGTTTGTCGCTGCCCTACTCCTTGCAGCGGGCATGATGACACTGGCATTTGCCCAAACTGCGGCAATTATGACATCGCCGACTTCGCCATCAACTTTGAGTGGGAGCAGCGTGACGTTCCAGTGGAGCGCGGCTTCCGGGGCTAGCGGTTACTGGCTGGACGTGGGAACGGCGGAGTACGGCAACACGATCTACCAGTCAGGCACCTTGAGCAACACGGTGTTAATTTGGAGGGTGTTCTTGGCTCTCTCGAGTGCGGAAAAGATAGATGGGGAAAGGGTTTTAGGTCATTGACCAAAATTGACACCGCCCGGCCTTCTCATGGAAGGCGTTTACACCAAGAACCCGGTTGTTGGTGAAATGGCGAGTAATCAGCAACCAAGATCAATAGTCGGACGGGTGGCAAAGTGAAAAGTCACTATCTTCGCGTATCAGTCTTGGGGCCCCAGCCTGATGCTGTTGAAGAAATCTTCATACATCGGGACTTGAAGTTCACTCCGCGTTTTCAGAGTCAGCGCAACGCTGAAGAAACCGTCACCCGCATCCAGAATGAGAAACCGTTGTGGAGACGGCTTGCCTTTCTCTTTTCCATACATTTCGAGACTCATGAAATTGATCTTGCTAGGGTCAAGTTTGGACGGTTGCCACTTTGCGAACTGGACCTCCGGGAACTTTGCCAAGGTGTCCTGCGAGTCAGCGTTTACGAAGTTCTTAAGGTTCTCTAGACTCGGCCTCTTGGGGTCCTTCTTATGGAAAGCGATTGTGATTACTTTGTCTGCATTTTCCAACATCATTCCCGATGGCACGAGGACACTGT
>JBEKWX010000490.1:0-2890 GCA_049512675.1 Terriglobales bacterium
TGCGCCTCCGAGAGGCAGTTTTCTTAACAAGTTTGTGTTTCTTGCACTGTGGCAAGTCCCTGACACAGTGCCGAAAATGACTCAGTGCTTCTTCCTGCGAGGTGAAGGCGTTCTCGGCCACTCGCTCCTTCACATGGACCAGCATCAATCCGATGGCACGTCTACAAGGCATGCTGTGCTCGTGACCTTTCACAAGCTGCCTTGCCTCTTCATCCAGAAAATCGGTGTCCATTCACGAATTATAGACTTTAGAGGGGCTATAGGACGGGAAAGAGCGACATTGAGAAAGCAATTCTAGTCTTCCGCAGTTTCCATCATCTCCGTCCCGATCTCGGGAGTCACTTCTGCCCGCGTTCGCAGCCGATACCAGAACACTATCGCGATCAGCGAGAACACAAAGATGATGGTCGAGATGGCGTTGATCTCCGGAGTAATGCCGCGCCGCAACCGTCCCCAGATTTCGAGCGGGAGGGTGTTGTCTCGGCCTATCAGGAAGAAGCTTACGGCTATTTCGTCCATGGATAGGGTGAAGATCAGGAGCGCGGCTCCTATGATCGAGAGCTTTAGATTGGGGACGGTGATGCGCCAGAAGGTTTGCCAGTAAGTCGCTCCTAAGTCTAGCGAGGCTTCTTCCTGGGCTCGGTTTAGTTTTTGCAGTCCGGCGAAGACTTCGGTGGTGGCTACGGAGATTAGCGCGGTGCCGTGTCCTAGGACTATAGTTAGCAGGCTTAGTTTTATTTCGGCTACCCGGAAGAGCATCAGTAGCGATAGGCCGGTGATTATTCCGGGGAGAATTAGTGGTAACAGGACCAGGCGGCGGAATGCGGCCTTGCCGGGAAATTGGGCTCGATCTAGCGCTAGCGCGGCGGGGATTCCGAAGACTAGAGCTATTAGCATGGCCGCCACGGCCACTAACAGACTGTTTAGGACTGAATCCCAGATGGGGGCGTCGCTGAATAGGATGCGATACCAGTTTAGGGTTAGGTCGCGCGGGGGGAAGCCTCCTACGCCTTGTCCGTTGAAGGAATAGAGGATGAGGATGGCGATGGGCAGGTAGAGGAAGGCGAAGACGGCTAGGGCGTGAGCGGTGAGCCAGCGCGAGCCTTGGGCTCGTGAACCTGAAGACGACGCGCTCATGAGAAACTCCACTTCTTTTCCAGACGCTCGGAGAAGAAGATCAGGCCGAGCACCAGGGCTAACATGCAGAGGGAGATGGCTGCGCCTAGCGGCCAGTTGTAGGCGGCTCCGAAGAGACTTACTACTATGTTTGAGATCATGATGCCGCTGGGACCGCCTAGCAGGAGCGGCGCTAGAAAGTCTCCCAGGCTTAGGACGAAGGCAAAGGTGGCGCCGGCCAGGACTCCGGGGATGGAGAGCGGGAAGATCACTCGCCAGAAGGTCTGCGCGGGCGTGGCTCCTAGATCGTGGGAGGCTTCTACCAGGTTGCGCGGAATGTGCTCTAGCGCGGCGTAGATGGGCAGGAAGGTGAAGGGCGTGTAGATGTGCGTCAGCGTTAGCACTACGGCGAACGGGCTGTAGAGCAGGAAATCCAGCGGATGACTGGTTAGGTGGACATATTGCAGCAGCGTGTTCAGGACTCCGTCGGTGCCTAAGATCGTCTTCCAGGCGTAGGCGCGGACTAAGTAACTTACCCAAAGCGGAATGATTACTAGCTGATAGTAGAGGTCCTTTCTGCCTCCGGCGTGGAACGATAGGAAGTAGGCTAGCGGGTAGCCTAGCAGCATGGAGAAGAACATCACGCGGGCGGCGATCCACATCGAGCGCAGCAGCGTCTGCCAGTAAACGGGCTTGGTTAGTAGCTCGTGGTAGTTGTCGAGGTTCCAGGAACGCGCGATGGTTCCCGACTCGGAGACCGACCAGAAGCTGTAGCAAAACATCAGCAGGTAGGGCACGAGCAGAAAGACGGCTACCCAAACGAGCGGCGGAACGGTGATGGCGGTGCGGTAGGCGCGGGAGAACATCAGACGGCCTCTTCGGAATGGAAACTGGAGTTGGAGTTGGTCGCGCGGACGGGGATGGCGTCGGCGGCGCTGAATTCGAACTCCAGCGGGGATTCCGAATCGGGCAGGTCGCGGCTGCCGGTGCGGATGGTGAGGATCAGTCCGCCCTCGGACTCGACTCGCAGAAGTTCGGTGGCGCCGTGGAACGCCTGGTCGCGTAGCTTGGCGCGGAAACGAACCGTCGCAGCATTATCGGGTGAACTGGTCGCCGACGCAGCGTTTGCCGGGCGAATGCACTCTGGACGCAGCGAGAACAGGGCCGCGCCATCGGGGAGTGACGTGGGCCACTTGAGCGCGCCGCAGGTGGCCGTTGCTTGGCTAACTTCGGCTTGCAATAGATTTGTGTGTCCTATGAATTGCGCGGTGTAGGAGGTCGCGGGGCGGTTGTAGATTTCGCGCGGGCTGGCTACCTGCTCTAGTTCTCCGGCGCGCAACAACGCTATGCGATCGGACATCACCATGGCTTCGTCCTGGTCGTGCGTGACAAAGATGAAGGTGATGCCGACTTCGCGTTGCAGCGCTTTTAGTTCGACCTGCATCTGGCGGCGGAGGTTGGCGTCAAGCGCGGAGAGCGGTTCATCGAGCAGGAGCAGGCGCGGACGATTTACCAGGGCGCGGGCGAGCGCTATGCGTTGCTGCTGTCCTCCGCTGATCTTGGAAGGCTTTGATTTGGCGCAGGCGGACATCTTGACCTTGGCCAGCGCCTCGGCCACGCGCGTCTCAATTTCGGCGGCCGGACGTTTGGCGATCGCCAGGCCGTAGCCTACGTTTTGTTCCACGGTCATGTGCGGGAATAGCGCGTAGTGCTGGAAGACGGTGTTCACGCGGCGGCGATAGGGAGGCTCGGTGTCCAGGCGCTCGCCCTGCAT
>JBEKWX010000491.1:0-2881 GCA_049512675.1 Terriglobales bacterium
ACGACCATGGAGATCGTCGGGCAAACGGTGTCCCATTACCGCGTGCTGTCGAAGCTGGGCGGCGGCGGAATGGGAATTGTTTACGAGGCGCAGGACCTCCGCCTGGGCCGGCATGTCGCGCTCAAATTCATCCCCGAGCACCTGGCCAAGGACCCGCATTCGCTAGAACGATTTATGCGAGAGGCGCGCGCCGCATCGCTGCTCAACCACCCCAACATCTGCACCATCCACGACATTGAGGATAACAACGGGCACCCTTTTATCGTCATGGAAAAGCTCGAAGGCGAGAGCCTGAAGCAGCGCATCCATGGTCAGGCTCTGGACCTCGAAGACCTGCTGGACATCGCGGTGCAAGTGGCGGACGCGCTGGCGGCCTCCCATGCCAAGGGCATTGTGCACCGCGACATCAAACCGGCAAACATTTTTCTGACTCCGAGTGGGCAGGTGAAGATTCTCGACTTTGGGCTGGCGAAGCTGGCCAAGTCCAACTCCAACGACCAGGGCGTGGGTACGACGACGGACTCGTCGCTGGAGGAATCGCTGACCCAGGTGGGAGTGATTCCGGGGACGGCGGTTTATATGTCCCCCGAGCAGGCGCAATCGGAAGACCTCGACGTGCGCAGCGACATATTTTCATTTGGCGTAGTGCTGTTCGAAATGGCCACCGGCAAGAAGCCGTTCACCGGAACGAACGTGGTGATGACGCTGCACGCGGTGATCAATTCGAAGCCGGCATCGCCGCGGTCGATCAATCCGGCGGTGCCAGCGGAACTTGAAGCCATCATCGGAAAAGCGATGGAGAAGGACCGCAACCAGCGCTACAAGAATGCGGCGGGGATGAAGGCCGACCTGGTGAAGCTAAAGATAAAGACAGGAACGGAACCGACCCTGCGGAGCGGGCTTCGTCAGGTAAGTGGATGGCACGTGGCGACGAACACATTCCAGAAGTCAAGTTCGATGCGGACCTGGATCATCGCCGGACTGGCAGCATTGCTGCTGACGGCAATAGCGGCGATGGGGGTATGGTTCGTTAAACGCAGGGTGCCGACGGTGGAGGCGGGAATACGGACGATCGCGGTGTTGCCCCTGCAGAATGTCAGTAACGATGCTGAGAGCGAGTTCCTGCGCTTTGCGCTGGCGGATGAGATTGCGAATGCGCTGACCTATGCGCATTCGCTGGAGATCCGGCCCTTGGCATCGACCCAGAAATATGCCAACGCCGAAGCCGACCCGGCAAAAGCCGGGCGCGAGTTAGGGGTGGGCACGGTGGTGTTAGGACACTTGCTGCGTCAGGACAAGATGGTGATGGTCACGCTGGAAGCGGTGGATGTGAAAAACAATAGGCTGGTCTGGACCGGCACGCTAACCGCGCCGTCGGATAACCTGATCGCGCTGCGTAACCAGATGGCGAAAGAGGTGCGGCAGGAACTGATGCCGGCTTTGGGGATCGCCCACGAGGCGGTGGAAACGGCCAGCGCTCCCGCGAATCGCGAAGCGTATGAGGCGTATCTGCGAACGCTGGCCATTCCGCGCGAGGTCAAAGCTAATAAGGATGCGATCGCGATTCTGGAAAAGGTGGTGGGCCTTGATCCGAATTACGCGCCGGCGTGGGAGGTGCTGGCACGGCGGTATTACTTCGATGCGATCTACTCGGACGGAGGCGAGGTGGGATATCAGCGCTCGAATGAGGCGTATCATCGAGCCCTTTTGCTGGAACCGGGACGGGTCAGCGCAGCGGGACTACTGGCGGCGCAGGAAGCCGAGGGCGGGAACCTCGAGCGGGCTTATGACGACGCGCGGGCACTGGTGCAGAGGCGTCCGGATGCCGCATATGCGCATTTTTCGCTGGCGTATGTACTGCGCTATGCGGGGCGGCTGGATGAGGCGCAGAGCGAGTGCGACAAAGCTTTGGCAATCGATGCGAATTATAACTGGCGAACGTGCGCGCTCGCTTTTGCTGAGGCCGGGAAAGCGGTGCGTGCCATGCAGTTTGTTGAACAGGATACGGACTCGGAATGGTCGAATGGGGTGCGAGTTTCAGTGCTGATGCGGCAGGGGAAGATGATGGAAGCCCAGCAAGCCGCGCCGCAGATGACGGAAAATCCCATGTGGATGCGAGGACTGGTAGAGGCATGCCTGGCCAAGGCGCCGGCAACGGATATCCACCGTATGGCAGAGCAGGCACAAAACGAATTATTGGCGAAACAGAATCCCGAAATGAAGTATCACCAGGGCACTTTGCTGGCGGCTTGCGGCGAAAAGCAGATCGCATTCGTGTTTCTACGCCACGCCGTGGCCGGGAATTATTGCGCGCACCAGGCGTTGCAATCGGATCCGCTGCTGGCGGGCGTGCGCGGCGATGCGGAGTTCCATCAGATTGTGCAAGCGGCGGCGGATTGCCAGAAGAGGTTCGCCGCGGCGCAGGGCTTGGGCAGGTAGGGGCCGGCGGAGTATTCTTGCTCCTTTCTTTGGGGAAGATCCATCAGATGGTCATGTTTGCGATGCGGAAGAAGTTCGAGTTCGGATGGGTGTGCGTCAGGCTTGCAACTGCGATGCTGTTGTTTGCTCTGTTGGCTTCGACCGAGATATCCGCCGCCGCGCAGACACCGGAAAAGACTGCGGCCGATCATAAGATCGATCGCTATTACGAACCGCTCCCGCAGGAAACCGGTGCGACGGGGCTGAAGCTGATGCTACGACGCCTGCAGACGACGGCGCGGCTGATGCAGGTGGATGCGCATCCCGATGACGAAGATGGTGGCATGTTGACGTTGGAGGCGCGGGGCAAGGGCGTCTCGACGTTGCTGATGACGCTGAACCGAGGCGAAGGCGGACAAAACAAGCTCGGCAGCAATTTGTTCGACGTGCTCGGCGTGGTGCG
>JBEKWX010000492.1:0-2880 GCA_049512675.1 Terriglobales bacterium
GCTCCCACGCCACAGGCCATGAACATATAGCCGAGCTGCGAGACGGTGGAGTAGGCCAGCACTTTCTTGATGTCGGTCTGGGCAATGCCGATGGTCGCCGCAAACAGAGCGGTGAGCGTTCCTACGATGGCGACCACCATCATCGCCATGGGCGCGCGCTCGAAGATCATGTGTGACCGCGCCACCATATAAACGCCCGCCGTCACCATGGTTGCCGCATGGATCAACGCGGAGACCGGAGTGGGGCCTTCCATGGCGTCCGGCAACCAGACATAAAGAGGAATCTGCGCCGACTTGCCAGCCGCGCCGACCATCAACAGCAGACCGATCGCGGTGAGCAGCCCGACGCCCACAGTCTCCGTCGGCAGCGTCTGCACCGCCGCAAAGACATGTGTGAAGTCGAGCGATCCGAAGTGCTTGATCATCAGGAAAAGAGCAATCAGGAATCCAAAATCGCCAATGCGGTTGACGATGAACGCCTTCTTGCCGGCCGCCGCCGCCGAGTCTTTTGTGAACCAGAAGCCGATCAGCAGGTACGACGCCAGGCCCACGCCCTCCCAGCCAATGAACATGACCAGGTAGTTCTTCGCCAGCACCAGCGTCAGCATGAAGAACATGAACAGGTTCATGTACGACATGAAGCGGTAGTATAAGTCGTCTTCCCACATGTAGCCGACCGAATAGATGTGAATGAGGAAGCCGACGCCAGTAACTACGAGCAGCATGACAAGCGATAACTGATCGAGATAGAAACTGAAGTCAACTTGAAAGCTTCCAGCGCGGATCCAGTGTGCAAGATTGAAATAGTAAGGCGCGGATGCCGAGGAGAAACCCGAGGCAATCAGCAAAGCCAAGCAGAATGCGGCGCCGCAGAAAATGAGCGCGACCGCCGTGATCGCTTTCTTCGACGACCGCCGGCCAAAGAAGCCGTTTACAGCCGCCCCGGCCAGGGGAAGAATCGGGATGAGCCAGAGATAAGGATTCGGCGTCATAACTTGAGCAGGTTCACTTGATCCACATTCAAAGTTTCACGCGTGCGATAGACGGCAATGATGATGGCCAGGCCCACCGCAGCCTCAGCGGCGGCCACTACCATCACGAAGAAGACGAAGACCTGCCCGCTGAGCGCTTGCCAGTGCGCGGCGAAGGCTACGAACGAAAGGTTCACGCCGTTCAGCATCAATTCGATCGACATGAAAATCGTGATGATGTTGCGCTTGATCAGGAAACCGAGCACGCCGCACACGAACAGAATTCCGCTCAACACGAGATAGTAAGAAAGAGGGACCATCTTTATCCTTCGTCCTTTCTCGCGGCGCGAGCCACGGCTTCGGGCCGGCTGGCGAGCACGACCGCGCCCATGATGGCGATCAGGATCAGCACCGACGTGACTTCAAAGGGCAGTAGAAAATTGTGAAAGAGAAGCCGGGCAATATCGGCGGGATCGCCCTTTAACGCACCGATGGGGATCGCCGCCTGCATGTTGGAGCGATAGATAAGCGTCCAGGCAACGAGCACTCCGCCGATCAGCACTCCGGGAACGCCAAGCAGGATCGCGACGCGGCTGCCTTTGGTGCGCTCTTCTTTGCCGGCGTTCAGCAGCATGATGGTGATCACAAACAACACCATGACCGCGCCGGCATAGACAATCACTTGCACCGCCGCCACAAATTCCGCGCCTAACAGAAGATATTCGGCAGCGAGCGAGGCCATCACCGCGATCAACGAAAGCGCGCTGTTGATGGGATGGCTCTGCACCAGCAGGTTGACGGCCCCCGCCACGCAGATCGCGCCGAAAAAGAGAAATAAAATTAAATGAAACATTAGTGCTAGCTCTCAGCTGTCAGCTCTCAGCTCTCAGCTCTCAGTAAACTCAGATCAAGACTGGCAACTGAGAACTGGCAACTGCTTTTAAGCTCTCAAGGCCACAACCAGCGCCGTATATACAATGTTGGCCACCGCCAGGGGCAGCAGAACTTTCCACCCGAACGCCATGAGCTGGTCATAGCGAAGGCGCGGTAAAGTCCAGCGCACCCAGACATACAGAAACATGAAAAAGAAAGCCTTCAGACAGAACCAAAACACCGGCAACACCGCCTGCAGGATGGGTGGACCAAAGATCGGCCCGTGCCATCCGCCGAGGAACATTATCGTGGCCAGGCATGCGACCGTCAGCATGTTGGCGTACTCGGCCATGAAGAACATCGCGAATTTCATGGAGCTGTACTCGGTGTGGTATCCCGCCACCAGTTCCGACTCGGCTTCCGGCAGATCGAACGGGCCTCGGTTGGTCTCCGCATACGCGGAAATCAGATAGATGAAAAACCCCAGCGTCTGCCCGTGAAAGATGTTCCAGCGCGGAATGACGCCCCAGAAGCGGCCACCCTGAAAATCCACAATTTCACGCAAACTGAGGCTGCCCGACATGATTACCACTCCCACCAGCGCCAGGCCGAGCGAAACTTCATAGCTCACCATCTGCGCGCTGGCGCGCAGTCCGCCGAGCAGCGAGTACTTGTTGTTCGACGACCATCCGGCCAGCGCGATACCGTACACGCCCATCGACGTAATGCCGAGAACCACCAGCAGCCCGATATTCAAATCGGTAATCTGCAGGAAAGTGCCCCACGGACCGACGTTCACCCAGTTGCCGAAGGGGATTACCGAAATGGACGTAATGGCAAAGACCAGCGAGATGATGGGCGCCGCAATGTAAAGGGGCTTGTAGACATGGGGCTGCGTCAGGTCTTCTTTGAAAATGTTCTTGACGCCGTCGGCAATCGGTTGCAGCAGGCCGAAAGGTCCAACCCGCGTCGGGCCCCAGCGGTTCTGAATGTGCCCCGCCACCTTGCGCTCCAACCAGACGCTGTAGGCCACCCC
>JBEKWX010000493.1:0-2868 GCA_049512675.1 Terriglobales bacterium
GTTCGTTGACGGCAGCGGTATATCCCGATGCCAAGACCTCGTAGCCGCGGTCACGCAGCGCAAACGTCAGCAGCTCGGCAATCTCCGGCGTGTCGTCGATGAGCAGGATGCGGCGCAAGAGTCGCTACTTCTTGCCGGCTCCGGTGCCAGGCAGCCGCGCCTTCTTGCCTTCGCAAGGCTCCAGATCCATGGTCCAAACTCGCCCGCCGGCCGTGTAGTAGCCGCGATGGTCGTTTTCGATCATCACACCCCAGGCCTCGAGCGTGCGCATCACGAACGTGTAACCCTCGAAGTTGTTGCGCGTATGATCGAGCACTTCGTTCGTGTGCCAGTTGTCGGTGAGGACCGCGTCGCCTGCGTGTACGCGCAGCACGGTGTAGTAGCGGTCGAACGCCGCTTCCGCCCGTACCTCGCGCGTCGACCCGCCCTTTTTGCCTTCGCTGACGATATAGCTTTCCGGCGCTTCAGGAGCCTCAGGTGGAGGAGTTGCCTTAGCATTCATACAGTCTCCGCAACGGCCTCAGCCTCTGCCGCAGCCGTCATGTTGGCCAGGTTTTTTGCATCCGCGGCCTGGAGCAAGGGCTCGGGCAGCTCGACACCCATCATTCGCCATTGCTCGTTGGCAAACTTCTGCAAATTAGCGATGTGCTCGGCATGGAGGTGGCCGAAGCGTCCTTGCAGCTTCAAGTACTCCGATACCGGTCGCATGTTCTGCGGGCGGAAGCTGTAATCATACGCACGCTTCTCGGGGCTCCATTCCCAGATCGGGTAGAGTCCGCATTCGACGACGAGCCGGCCAAGGTCGATAGAGCGCGGTGTCTCGTAGACGAAGCCCTTCTGGCAGGGGGTGTAGACCATCAAGTAGGCAGCGCCCTTGTGGTTGAGTCCCTTGCGCACTTTATTCATCAAGTCGATGGGGTAGCCGACGCTCGCGGTCGCCACATAGCAGTGAGGATGGCCCGCCGCCATCATGCGGGCGAGGTCCTTGGGATAGAGCTTCTTCGCCTCCGGAACCATCGGGCCGGGAGGGGAAAACGTGGTCATGCCGCCGTAGGGCGTTCTCGACGAGGCCTGAATGCCGGTATTTGCATACTGCTCGTTGTCGTAGCAGATGATCAGGCAATCGTGATTGCGATAGAGCGCGCCTGAAATCGAGGCGAGTCCGATGTCGGACGCACTGCCGTCGCCGGCCTCGCAGATAATATTCGGATAGGCGCCCTTCCACTTGCCCTTTCGGATCATAGCTTCATAGGCTGCGGCGACGCCGGCGGTGAAACTGCCCGCGCTGCCAATCTGGGTGTGCGCCCAGGGCACATTGTAGGGCGTGCACAAATACGAACTGTTCGCGACATACATGCAGCCTGTCGGTCCGATCAGGATGGTATTGTCGCCCGCTGCTTTGCTGGTCATCCGGTACTGGATAGACGGCCCGCAGCCGGCACAGGTGCGATGGCCAGGGACGAACGGCTCGCTCGACGGCGTTTCAGGGTTGTAGAAACGCGCCCCTTGATTCGGGCTGTCGAGAATCGGCAGCAGCTGCCGCTGAACTTCTATGGTTGCCATATCAGTTTCTCCTTGGCCGGGGCGCCCGGCTCTCCGTCGCAAGAATCTTTTATTCTTCGAATCCGACCCAATGGGTGCGCTTTTCGATTTTCCCGCGTTTCTGCGCTTCCGTCATTTTCTCAGTCATCCAGTAAAACTCTTTCAGCACGATCGCCTCACCGCCCATGCCTGCCATGAATGAGAGGACGAGCGGGCGCTGGGCGCTTTCGTAGAGAGCTGCGCAGGCTTCTGCATAGAGCACGCCGCCGCTGCTCACGCTGCCGAGTCCCATGTTGGTCTCGATCACGCCGACCACTTTGAACTTGCTGAGGACTTCCTTTACGCGATCCGTCGGGTATGGCCGGATCGTCCGCAGCCTTACGAGACCGACTTTCAGGCCCTTATCGCGCATGTGCTGAATCGCGAAACGAGCTGTCACCGCGTGCCCGCCCTGCATGAAAAAGACGACGTCGGCGCCATCGGTCATGAACTCTTCGACCCAGGGGTCGTAGCGTCGGCCGAAGATGTTCGCGAACTCGTCGTGGACCTGCTCAATGACCGCCATCGATTCTTCCATGGCGCGTGCACGCTCCAACTGTAGCGGCGGACCCTGCTCCGGCATGATCTGCGGCCCGTGCGACACGGGATGCCGCGGGTCGAGCGGATATGGGTGCTTGTAGGGCGGCAGGAATTCCTTCACCTGGCCCGGGTCGGGCAATTCGACGTCGCTGGTGATGTGAGAGACGAAGAAACCATCCTGGCAGACCATCTGGGGCAAAAGCACACGCGGGTCTTCACCGATTCGATAAGCCATCAGGTGATTGTCGAATGCTTCCTGGGCGTCGCAGGACCAGCCCATGAGCCACCCCATGTCGCGCGTCGACAGCGCGTCGGTATGTTCGGAACCGAAATCGCCGGGCGGATCGAGGGTGCGGTCGGCAATCATCATCTGCACCGGCATACGACTGCCTGAGATCGGGGAATAGAGTTCGTACGCGAACTGCACACCTACTCCGGAACTGCCGGTGAACACACGCGCGCCGCTCGACGAAGCGCCGTGCGATATGCTCAATTGCGAGTGTTCGCTGTCGGCCACAATGTATTCGGCATCGAGTTCTCCATTGGCAACCATTTGCGCCAGAGCCATCATAGTCGCCGTGTAAGGACGGATCGGGTACGCCGCAATCACATCGACATCGGCGTACTTGGCGGCTTGCGCCGCCGCGACGCAGCCGTTGATCCGGACCGTTTTCTTTTTTCCTGCCGTAACCGTTGCCATGATTGACTCCAATTCTAAATGTTCAGCTCTAGATGTTCTTTGCGGCT
>JBEKWX010000494.1:0-2847 GCA_049512675.1 Terriglobales bacterium
GCGACATGCCGGCCCAGGCGGAGGTCCTGCGCCTCGTAAACAATTCCCATTCCGCCGCCGCCCAGCTTCGACAGCACGCGGTAATGGGACACCGTTTGCCCGACGATCTCCATGGTCGTGTGAGGCGGACACCCCTGTCCGCCGCCTTTGCCTTTGATTCTACGGGTAGACCTGAAAGTTGGCCCGAGCCCGTGAAGGCGTAATGGTAGGCTGTCATCCCGGTCGGGTCAACCAAGTTTGGAGGATAACTTAATAAGCGGGAAAAGCCGCGACCGCGGCCGAGCACCGGGCGAATTGACCACTAACCACTGACCAGTGCCGCCGACGATCCCACCCACGCCATGTTCTTGTTCTGGTCCACGCCCATCATGAGACCGCGGCCCATGCGTACGATCGTCAGCACCGGCACTAACTTATCGAGCCACACATACATGAGCCGCAGCTCTACCTTGGTCGCGCCGTGCGGCGTCTCCACCACCGGCGTGAAATTCAATCGCTCCTGCAGAATGTATTCACTGCGTTTCGCGGCAGGAATCGCGTCTATATCTTTGCGCGACGGCGCAATCACCACCCCCAATCCAGCAAACGAGTACAGCGGCTTGAGCACGAAATTCTCCAGATCCCCCGGTGCTTCCGGCAGTTGATCGAGAAACCAGGTCCGCGGCACCGACGGATGCTTTAGATATGGGATCGAATACTTGCTTATCCGGAAATACCAGTTCGGATGCCCCGCCCACTCCACATCCAGTTCATCGCGAAAGTCAAACGGCAAAGCCACGCCCTTGCGTTCCAGTTCATCCACGATGGTGCGGTTATAGATCCGCTCAATCGGAATCTGCTTGCCTCGCTCTTCATAAAACAGCCGGCGCCCCTGTTTGCGAATCTTCGTGATGCACACCGTCCGAATTCCGAGCAACCTTTCCGTCAGCAGAAAATCCGGACGTGTCTTCTGCTCATTGGGATGTACTTCCATCAACACCACATTCGCCGGATCGTGCCCCGCCACAATCGCGTCATGCAAAAGCTTCTGGTAAGCAGCCGAGTCCAGCCCACTCAAGAAGTAGTAAAGCTTCGGGTCGAGCGAGAACACATCGATGTAAGCCTGCGCCAACACCGACTGGTACGCGTAAAGGGAAGGGAAGGCCTGTAACTCGACCAGTTTCGGCTGTAACTCGCCCGCTGAGTCCCGCACTAGCCCGAAGTCCACTTGGATAAACATCGGGCGCGGCGATTCATTCGGGACGCGAAACTTCGCGGGAATTGAAGCCTCCGAGCGCGCGCGATACTCGGGATTCTCCACCAACTGCCGGATCAGCGCCTTCCCATCCTCTCCCATGCGCTCGACCAAGTCGGCCGGGAAGAAGCAAGGCGTCTCGCAAAGGGCGAATGGAACCTCCATCCCACACCGCGAAGTCATGTCGCGCCGCAGGCGCGCGTACTTTTCAAGAGTGAATCGCGAGTTGAAGTCTTGGCGGTAGGAGGGAATCATGGAAGTCAGTGGAGAGTGGGGCGTCCTCGCCCGCACAAACGTGACGGCAGCCCCTAAAGGGGCGGTTATCACCGAACCATTCCGGCATCGCTAAAGCGATGCCCTGATACGAAGCGCGAGGTTTCACTTAGCCGCCGAGCGCCGAGAGCTAAAAAGCTGAAAGCCGGGCGCGAAAAGCGAAAAGCTAAAAGCTAAAAGCCGCTCCTACGCTTCGATCAGGAACTGCCCGCGCCGCATGATCTGCTCGCCGTCGACCCAGATATCAAAATTCCGCCCTACCACATCAATGTGCGTCGACGAATACCACTCCGCACCCGTGTGCGCCCCATATGGATTTCCAAAGGCAATGTGGACGCCCGGGTATTTCTCATCCTGCAGGATCTCCCCGATCACATCTTTCAGTTCGATGTTCGTCCCAATCGCAAACTCGCCCACTCGATTGCTGTTCTCATCGGTATGCGTGTAAGCCCAGAAATCGTCTTGCAATTCCTTGTTCGCCGAGTGCGCTTCGATCACGCGATTCCCTTTCACCTGGATGGTCAGCGGATGCACCTTCAGATCGCCAAATTTCGCGCACAAATAATCGCCCACTACTCCATCAATTACAAACGTGCCGTTCACCTCGCCCGGCGTCGTAAACACTTCACCGCCCGGCAGGTTGCCCCACTTTTCCGTACTGATAATTCCGCTCGTCTTCACCCAGCGGTAGTTCGAATTCAAATCCGCCACCAGATCCGTCCCTGAAGGCGTCTTCGCCCGGATCTGTTTCGCTTTGCGCACCGTTTCCATCACCTTCACGCTTAACCGGTCGACCTTCTGGAAGTCCGCACGCATACCTTCCAGCATGATTCGCTTGTTGATGTTGACCATGTGCGCGTGCCGGATTTTTCGCCGATTCACCACATCCGTCATCTGCATGCGCGACTTCAATTCGTTGGCCTGCGCCTGCACCGCAAAAATGCTGACCTGGCTCGACTCCAGATCCTCCGCGATCGCCAGCGGCAAATCCGTTAGCGGACGTGTCGCCACGTCTTCCAGCACCCACGTCTGGTAGCGGCAGCCCACCTCTTCCAGTTCGCGCACCAGCGCGGCCGCAATCTCCAGGCTCACTTCATCGGTGATGACGGTGACTCTTTCCGAAGCGAGCACGCGCAGGCAGACGCGCACAGCATTCCGCGCCCCCGGCGTCAGTTGCGGATCAAAAGCCAGCTTGTTCAGTTGTCGATTGGATTGTTCCGTCGTATTCGTAAAAGTCTTCATCAAGCTCATCAGACGGCCCGGGCGGTGGGCAAACTATCCACCTCGTCCACGCCCACCTCAGTCTCCTCAATGATGTAGTCCACCACGGCTTTCATGTC
>JBEKWX010000495.1:0-2841 GCA_049512675.1 Terriglobales bacterium
GCCCCACATTGACAGGCTAGCACGGCTGGGACAAGGTTACGTAAGGGCAAAAAATAAAAAGGCCGGCAGGGGTTGAGCCCCACCGGCCTTTCGTGCTCTTTCTACGTCAGTTATTCGGCCTTTTTCGCCGCTTTCTTCTTGGCCACCGGTTTCGGATGATCCGGGACCGCCTTTACCTTCGTTTCGTCCACCGGGGTCGTGGTGCCGGCCCCGGGGAAGGTCGCGCCGGCCGGAACGATCCACTGTTCCGAAGTTGCCGTGCCTGCGCTTCCGGTGCGGGCCTCGATGCGGCTCGGGTCGATGTTCTGTTTTGCCTCGCCTCCCGAGATGTAGGCCTTCACGTTAAGGGCTCGCTCGCCCGCCAGGTTCTTACGCTTTTCCGTGGGATCGGCGTTCCCGACCACCACCAGCTTGGCGTCCGGATCCTGTTGCAGCTTCAGTGCAACATCGTCCAGCTCAGCCTTGCAGGTGTTGTCGACGCGCCACGGCTTCTTGAGGTTCGGATACGCGCACTCGTTGACCTTGACTGCTTGCGGTGGCGCCGGTGGCGGATTTTCAACCGTCACCGAGCTCGAAGCGGAGGCCGTCAAGCCACGCGAGTCGGTACAAGTAGCGTGGATCGTGATGGGGCCCGACGAAGCCCCCGTCGTGGTCAGAGTGGCGGAGTTTCCCATGCCGGAAATACTGCCGCCGCTCGCGGTCCATCCACCTACCGTTACCGGAACGTTATCCGGACTGGTGCAAGTGCAGGTGATGGTGGCCGGCGTTCCGGCCTGGACCATCGACGGATTCGCCGAGCAGGAAATCTGCGGCGGGTTCTTGGGCAGTTCCTTCACGGTGAAGTTCGCGGTACAACTGGCGACGTTGTTCTTCGTGGCTTTGGCGTCAGTAACGGTGGCGGTGGCGGTGTAGCTGCCGCCGGCGACGCCGGTGGTGTCGATGGTGGCGCCGGTATCATTGCCCGCGACCTTGCCCGCGTTGCTCGCCCAGGTGTACGTGAGCGTGTGCTTGGGGTTGAAGTTGCTCGCGACCACGGTGGCGTGCACCGGTTCGCCCACCATGACTTCGGCGGGCTGCACCGAGCAGGCCGCCGCTACCGGAACTTCGGGAGCTCCGCCGCCAAAGGTGAACACCAGACCGGTGCGCAGCAGAGTGCCGTCGTAGTCCGGACGGCGCAGCGCGGGATCGCTAGGCGGCACGACGCGGCCGTAGCCTTCGTGCGCCCACTGGAAGTCGAGTTCAAACACGCGGAACGTGAGCGCCTTACAGAGTTTGTAGTCCATACCGCCGCCAAGCAGCGCTCCGATGCCGAGGCTGTGGGGGACACCGCTTGGCCTGATGCGCTCGAACCCGATCAGCGTGTGCAGGAAAAAGTCCATGTTCTCGGCGCGCCAAGTGGCCCTGGGCCCGATGCCGCCGAAGATGACATTGCCGGCGCCGTCCTTCCAGTTCTCTCCGTAAGTGGCTTCGAGCGCAAAATTCTTGTCGAAGTTGTAGGCCGCACCTAAGCCGAAACCATCTATCATGGATGGCAGCTTGATGGCATTGGGCGGACTGTTCGTATCGGGGACGTTGCCGCCCGGGTTTAACCACTGATACCCAAGGAACACCTCGGCCTTGGGGTACAAGTCGCCCGACTGCGCACTCGGCGCGTTGGGTGCAGCCGTTTGTGCGTTCAGCACAGACGGCAACGCAATCAGAACGAGGGCCAGGACGAGCGCGACACTCGCGCATCTCCGGTAAGTTTCGTGACAAAGTGACATGGAGTTCCTCCGAATCGAATCCACTACAAGTTATTTGATAGAGCTGGAATCACTAAAGCCTTACGTCACGCACGGATAGCTGCTTCTTGGGAACACCGAATTCTACAGCAACTGGGCATTTTTGCAAATGATTGGCGGATATCTTAATAGCTTCCTCCGCTCGCGGATGCATCAGCTTGTGGCAGACGGTTGCGCCGGAATATTCTCAAATTGATATTCCCCATCCCGGGCCGGGTTGCGAGGCGGCGTTCTTCCCTGAATAATGCTGGTGGGGCCCTCACAGGAATATGACACAGGAACGCGTACTGATTGTCGAAGACGAAGAGAACGAGCGAACCGGGCTGGCCGAACTGGTCTCGGGATGGGGTTATCGCACCGACACGGCGGCCGATGGCGTGGAAGCCCTGGAAAAAATTCCCGCCTTCGCTCCGTCCATCGTGATCACCGACGTGAAGATGCCCCGCATGGGCGGCATGGAACTGGTGGAGAAGCTGGCCGACCTGGCGCAGTCGATCGCGGTGGTGATGGTGACCGCCCAGAAGGCGACCGACACCGCATTTCACGCCGGCCGGCTGGGCGTGCAGGACTACATCGAGAAGCCCATTGACTTCCGGCGGCTGCGCTCCATCCTCACCAACATCGGCGAGATCCTGAACACCCGCACGGAAAACGAATCCCTGCGCCGCCGCTTGCGCGACAAAGGAGCGCTCGGTCTGCTGGTCGGCGCCTCCGCTCAAATGCAGGAGGTTTTCCGCCTGATCGAACTGGTTGCGCCGAGCACGGCCTCGGTGCTGATCACCGGGGCGAGCGGAACGGGCAAGGAATTGGTGGCGCGCACCATCCACGATCTGAGTCCGCGCCGCAATAAACCTTTCGTCCCCATTAATTGTGCCGCTATTCCCGAGACGCTGATGGAGAGCGAAATTTTCGGCCACGAAAGAGGCGCATTCACCGGGGCGATGGAGCGCCGCACCGGCTGCTTTGAACTGGCCGAAGGCGGAACCCTGCTGCTCGACGAGATTGGCGAAATGCCGGTGGGCACGCAGGCCAAGCTCCTGCGCGTGCTGGAAGACCACAA
>JBEKWX010000496.1:0-2838 GCA_049512675.1 Terriglobales bacterium
TGGGCGCAACGCCCGGTATTCAAGACAAATGTGAAAACGTTTGTCTCTCTCCGGAAAGCAACGCCACCAATTGCGCTAGCTGATCTTCAAGCCCTCGCAACTCATTTTCCCGTTGCCGGTTACAAGATTAATCTGGACCCGTCATATGAGCCAGAGCGTTCAGAGGAGCAACGGAAAGATTCGACTATTCCACCTCCAGACCCTAATAAAACTGCCGTTTTCGCGGTTCTGCAACAGTATGTAAAAGTTAATCTGGTACGGGCCGTGGGCGCACCGCATATGTGGCACGCGGCGATGCAAAGCAAATCCTGCGAATTGACGGTTCTAGGCGAGCATTGGCGCAAACTGGTTGCAAATGGTCTCGTGTAGGACAAAGTTCCAATGGAACACCAACACATACAAAAGCTGCTGGGTAGTCTGATAGAGCAATTGGCGGCGGTCGAGCACGAGCGGTGGTCGCACTGGCAGCGTTACGTCCACAGTAAGGGAATACGCCAGCCTGACGGATCGCTGCTTCTTCCACCCGATCTCGTATCGCGATGGGAACGACAGATTAATACAAAGTACGCGGAACTCGACGAGCAAGAAAAGGCTAGTGACCGCGAACAGGTGGAAAAGTATCTGCCGATTATCGCGTCCGCTCTATCGAGGGGCTAACTCGACGGGCAAGGAACGGGTTCGGCTGTGGCGGAATGCTAGAATTGCGCTCTGGGAAGGAGCCGCAATGACAGATGCCACAGGGCACATGAACAGACCCGGAGCCGGGCCGCAATCTTCAAACATGAGCATTGATGGAATCCCCCTCAACCGCTACATCAACCACAATCCCCAAACTGGCAAGGTGGAAATTGCTAAGCCCATGCCGCCCGGTGTCCAAGATGAACTCGTGAAAGATTTCCCCAATGAAGCGGCGGCATGGGAATGGGCGAAGGCTGAATTTCTTGCAGGACGGTTGGACAGGACGAAGTTCGACCAGTTCGTCTACGACTATGAAGCCGCTTCGATTCGTGCGGCAGAAGTGATTCGGAAGCTCAAAGCTGTGGCTGCCTATGAACGGCGACAAGAGCTGCTGAAAGAGTTAAAGCAATGCGACGCCGACAGGCACACGGCGATAGTGGGGATGGAGTCGGAACTCGGGCATCATTGAGACCGAAACGGGGCTGGAATTCCAGCCCCTTAGTTTTTATTTTTCTTCATCTGGCGAAGGTGGGAACTTCTTCTTCTCATCCATCAGGTCTACCAACTTTTCCGCTGCTGGCTTCCCTGCTTTTTCAGCAATGCTTTGTCCGGTAGAGCAGTAGCTCCAAACACCGGGGGCATTTCTCAGTGCAGCCGTCGTTGCAGTCCGCTACATGTTTTTCCAGTTCGTCATCAGCCATTGTGCTCTCCTGTGGCAAGAAGCCTCTTGCCCAATAGCGTGGTCGGGCTCAGAAAGGCTATGGCACGAAAGTGCCGCAGGCGCTTGGAAGTGCTCTATCAGAATGCGAAGCCAAAGAATAGAGTTTAGTGAGAGTCAGGAGTCGGTATGGCTTGTTTTACTTGGTTTCATTGTGATCAGAATCAACGAGTTGCAATGTTTGCAACACCAAGTAAAGTCCCGGAGGGACGACCCAGTTCTCACGCACACTCTCTAGCCCTTAGCTCTCGCCTCTGGCAAGTAATTATGCTTGGCCGATCGCTCCTCGCTGCGCTTCCCTCCTCGGTTGCGTTTTTTTTTCTCCGCTTCATGCCCCTTGCTGTTGACCGTGAAACTTGAAACCAGTCTTCACCGCCCTCTATCCATGGCCTCATTGGCCAGTCGGTCGGCGGTCTGGTTGTGTTCGCGGAGGGCGTGGCGGATTTCGAAGTGCTCGAGCCGGCGAACCAGTTGCTGCGCCTGGTCGTACAGCTTGCGCAGTTCCGGATGACGCACCTTGTAGATGCCTTTCATCTGCCGCACCATCAGCTCGGAATCGCTGATGACCTTGAGCCCTTTGAATTGGTTTTCGGCGGCGTAGCGGAGAGCAGCGAGGAGTCCCTGATACTCGGCGTAGTTATTGGTCTGGAGGCCAAGGTATTCGCTAAGCTCGGCGACCGTGTGGCCGGAGGCGTCCTGAATGGCGACTCCATAACCGGCGGGGCCGGGATTGCCGCGGGCTCCGCCATCAACGTGCGCCGTGTGCGCGGCAGCCGCGGATTTCGGAGCGGGGAAAAGATTGCGGGAACCGGGAGAGCGCGCAGGCATGGATCAAGTTTACAACGGCAGGTTGGCGGCGTACTTCACAACAAAAGTCCTAGCAGGCTGCGGAAAAACTCCCGTTTTGACTTTGCTTTGAAGGGGCACGGCTTCACAGCTTGCGGAAAAACCCGGCGCTGCCCTTGCTTTTGGGTGGCGCAGCGGTTTACCGCTGCGGTAACTGCCTTGTTTTGAATTCGGCTTTAGCCGCTGAGGGGACGACTCTCGATCGGTTACTTTTTCCGCAGCCTGTTCAGCCGTGCCGTAAGTACAGCGAAATCAATGGCGGCTTTAGCCGCTGAGGGGAGCCCCGGCCCGCAACCAGAGTTTTTCCGCAGACTCCTAGGGCCATAAAAACAAATGCGGCCTGGGCCAGCCACCCGGGCCGCATTGTTATCGCGGATCTTCTGACTGCCGTCCTTCGCTGGGGCGAAAGACCATCGCGCAACTGCACTCCTAAGAATGCTATGCGTCGACGCCCACCTGAGGCTTGCGCCTCAAGGTTACGATTCAGCGTTTCCATCCTCCTCGGAAGAAGGATTTCTTAGGAGGCCGCGAAGCCCGGGCACCGGCACACTGGATTTGCGCCGAATTTCCCCCGGTGATTCACTCTCGGCAAGTCA
>JBEKWX010000497.1:0-2829 GCA_049512675.1 Terriglobales bacterium
GCAGGCACGGGGCTGGTCTGGACCATGAGCGGCGGCATTCCGGTGTCCCGGGCCTTCGCCAAGAGCCATGATCGAAAAGCCGGCAAAGGCGGGGACTTCAGCTTTGTTCAGATCAGCGACAGTCACATCGGTTTTAGCAAGCCAGCCAATCCGGACGTCACCGCTACTCTGCAGACGGCAATCAACAAGATCAACGCGATGGCCGACAAACCGGATTTCATCATTCACACCGGTGATCTGAGTCAGCTCTCAAAGCCGAGCGAGTTCGATACGCTAGACCAGGTACTAAGAGGAGCGTCTGCAAAGCAGATCTACTTTGTGCCAGGTGAGCATGACATGCTAAGTGACAACGGCGACGAATATCTCCAGCGCTACGGGAAAGGCACGACGGGCAATGGGTGGTACAGCTTCGATCACAAGGGTGTGCATTTCATCGGTCTCGTAAATGTCGCCAATTTGAAAGCAGGAGGCATGGGGTCGCTTGGTCACGAACAGTTGGAGTGGTTTGAGGACGATCTCAGGGGCCGCTCTGCCAGCACTCCGATTGTGCTCTTTGCGCACATTCCATTGTGGACCATCTATCCCGATTGGGGCTGGGGAACCGACGACAGTGAGCAAGCCTTGTCTTACGTCAAGCGCTTCGGTTCCGTGACTGTGTTAAACGGCCACATCCACCAGATCATGCAGAAGGTCGAAGGTAAGGTTTCGTTCCATACCGCGATGTCGACCGCTTTCCCTCAACCTGCGCCGGGAACAGCTCCCTCAGCCGGCCCCGTGAAGGTGCCAGCCGACCAGTTGCAGCGGGTGTTGGGTATCACGGACGTGAACTATGTGGTCAGCGGTCGCAGCCTGGCAGTCGTCGATTCGCCACTCGGGGACTCGGGGTCTTCGGCTTCATGGAATGGCGGCCTGGGCGCAGTTGGCTCGCCCCTTGGGTAGGCGCCCGGGGATCCGGTCCAAACAAATGAAGATCAAGCAAGAAAATCAAATCTAGAGAGGAAACGAAACAATGACGAGGAAAAATGTGTGGTCAGCGAGTTTGGCGACGCCGGTAGTGATTGCGATGCTGCTGTTGTTAGCGGGATCATCGAGCGTCACGGCGAATGACCAGCCCTCCGCGGCAAACGCGGCGGTGAAAATCGATAATTTCGTTTTTGGGCCGCAGACGATCACGGTACCGGTCGGAACGACAGTTACCTGGACAAACAGTGATGACATTCCCCATACGGCGGTGAGCACAGACGGCGTGTTCAAGTCCAAGGTGATGGATACGGACGAACACTTCTCCTACACTTTCACCAAGGCGGGAACGTATCCCTACTACTGCTCGGTCCACCCGAAGATGACCGGTAAGGTCGTTGTGCAGTGAGAGTCGGAGGCATTTTAACGATTTTCAAATGATCAAAACTGGCGCCATCGTGATGGCGATTGGTGAGATTCACTACGGTCTGTAAGTCTTGAAACATAGAACTCGGCGCACTTGCCGGGTCTGGTAAGAAGAGAAATCTGGAAGAACTGAAAGGCCGTCCTAATCACCGGGGCGGCCTTTTTACTTCGCTGGTCTAAAAGCCGTAGCGTTGGCATTAAACGCATCCAGTTCTGGAATAAATCGTGGTCGATGCCGTTAACACTAACAGAGTGCAAATGCCCGTTAACGTCGAAGGGCGCAAGAAGGGCATGTCGCACTACTTCAGATCGTATCAAAACGAGGAAATGGAAGGAATACAACATGAAACATCGAGCTATAACATTCGCGTTCGCGGCTTGCCTGGTTAGTTCACTAGCTTTTGCTAGCGATACCTGGACTCTCGACTCTAATACGTCCAATGCCAGGTCGTTTCAGGGTTCCAGAGCGAATCCAGATTCAGTGAACACTGGTGTTGCACGCGTGACCGGGAAAGTCAAGCTGGACACAAATAATCTAGACAACTCAGTCTTTGATCTCAGTATCTATCCTGCGGATGAAGACTGGGGGACCGCACTTAGTCCGGAGGGCGACCTGCCGACGGGCTACGTTGCTGACGCAACCGATCAAACCCTGCTGACGTTCAAGTCCCAGCGCATTCTGAGGACAGGGAACGGCGACCTGGAAGTCATCGGGGATCTGACATTGACTCGAGTGGAACGCAGTCTCACAGCGACGCCGAGTGAAGCCTATGCCGGGCCAGTGTACGGTGATCCGATCATCCACACCGCAACCCACGTAGTCACGTTCCTATTCCCGAGTTTGAGCACGGCGCTTTCACCGGGATCTTTGACTCCAGCAACCCTGCAACAACCGGGAGTGCTGGAGGTTTCGGGGTCAGCCAGCCTGAGCAATGAGACTTTCCCTAACCTGCGAACTGCGATAAGAGAGACGAATTGGCCGCCGGTCGTGCGGAATAAGCACTGTCAGGCGGCATACGAAGGGGGAGGAGAAGGCTACAGCGGCCCCGTATGCGATGGAACATTCATCGCAGCGACTCACGCTGACAGCTGTCAGGCGGCATACGAGGGGGGAGGACAAGGCTACAACGGCCCCGTATGCACTCCGGCTACGGGTAACCAGACGACAATTGTTCTGGACCTGAAGTTGCTCCACGCCGTGCCAGAACCGTCAGTAGGAATGCTTTCGGGGGACGGCGAAACTCGATAACCATAAGCGTCGGAGGCTCCGGGCTCAATTTTCAGTCTTGGGGCATGGCAACACTCACCAATAGCGGGAGGTGCTAGTGTAGTGCGTCAAACAGATCGACGTGTATTGAGGGTTCGGCGGGCACGTTTGACTTTCTCCAGGATATCGGAGGCGCGGGCGGTCCAGATGAAGGGTTTGGGGCTCTCGTTGTGGCG
>JBEKWX010000498.1:0-2826 GCA_049512675.1 Terriglobales bacterium
GTTCATATCGCGATTGCTTGGGGCGGGGTTCGTGCATTTCCCACAGTCAGTCTCCAAGATATTGATATGAAGCGATTTAGCTGTTTATTTTGAGAATGCGAAATGGCATTCCCCGTGCTTTAAGTAGAACGGGTCCAGTGCACAGACGTTATCGGGATCTAAAACCAGACTTCAGTAGAGAGCAATATTTGGGCAAGGAGCCCCCCAACCTTATGAATCGCACCACATTGAGATTGACCCTAATGCTGGCGGCGACACTGGTCGCAACTATCGGATGTTCAACCAAGAATTACGTCCGTCAACAGACCACGCCGCTGATCAATAAGACCAATGAACTCGACGACCTGACCGCGAAGAATTCGAAAGACATCAAGGACGTCGATCAGCGCGCCCAATCCGGAATCCAGGACGTGCAGACCCGTGCCGCGGCGGCAGACCAGAAGGCTCTGGCCGCGGGAAGCGAAGCCGATAAGGCGCAATTGTCGGCGAACGGCGCAACCCAGCGCGTGGACACTCTGACTAACGTTGTTGTCAACCTAGATAACTATCGCCCGGTGGTGGAGACGGCGGTGCACTTCGGGTTCAACAAAGACAATCTGACCAAGGATGCCAAAGAGGCCATTGACCAGCTTGCCGCCAGCGTTGCCACTACCAAGGGATACATCATCACGGTAGAGGGCGCGACTGACTCGGTGGGCAGCGCCGAATACAACTACGATCTGAGCCAGCGCCGCGCCGATGCCGTAATTCAGTACCTAGCTGCGGAGAAAAGCATTCCGGCCTACAAGATTTATATGATAGGGCTGGGTAAGGATAAGCCGGTCGAAACCAATAAAACAGCCGGCGGCCGCGCCGAGAACCGCCGCGTGAATATCCGCCTGATGACCAACACTGGGGCGGCAACGACACCGGCGCAAGCCCCCATCGACCAGACTCCGACGGCGAGCGCGAATCCGCCGTCGTTATAAGAATAGTTTCCCCTCCTCCCCGGAGGACTTTGCCAAACCAGGCCGTCCCTTTTGTGGGCGGCCTGATTTTTTTGGCGTCCCGCCGGTGGAGAGACGGGCGCCCCTCGCCCGTCGGCCTTTCGCTCATCGGCTCCGCTTCGAGCTTCTTTGTGGCGATACAATAGAGGCGTGCGGCTTCGATTCCTCATTATTTTTTCGGCGCTGCTGACGGCTCTTGCGCTGGCACAGGATGCGTCAGACAAGACCGCCTCCGACAAGGCCGCGTCGGACAAGGCTGCCGCCCGCAATCGTGAGGCCGAGGTAAGCTCCAGCCTCGATACAAGAATCGATATCAGCGCACCCACGGACGATGCCAAGAACCATCCTGCCAGCAAGTCAGCCGTAGCGGATCTGGACGTTCCCAACAGCCCCGACACCTCCGGCGTCCAGGAGTTCCATGCCTGGAACCCGATGAAGGCGCTGAAGGACATCGAGGTCGGCGATTTTTACTTCCGGCGCAAAAACTATCGCGCCGCGCTCGAGCGCTACAAGGACGCTCTCTACTACAAAGACAACGACGCCATTGCCAGCTTCCGTCTCGCCGTGTGCGAGGAAAAACTCGGAGATAAAACCGAAGCCAGAAAATACTACGAGCAGTACCTGAAGATTCTGCCGGAAGGCCCGTTTGCCAAGGATGCGCACGCTGCGCTCGACCGGCTCGCGAAAGCGCAGTGAGTGCCTCGGCTATGAGCTAGGAGCTACGAGCTACGAATTTCGAGCAACCCGGTCCCTGCTCGCTCGCAGCCCGCAGCCCGAAGCAATTTAATTCCACAAGTGAGGAGTCCCCTATGACGGTATCTGTTTTTATCGGGACCAGCGTCGACGGCTTCATTGCGCGGCCGAATGGTGATCTCGACTTTCTGCCGGAGGGCGGCGGCGAACCGCACGGTTACGACGAGTTCATAGCTAGCGTCGATGCGCTGGTGATAGGCAGCAAGACCTTCGAGACGGTTCTGACCTTTGCGAAATGGCCATACCGGGACAAGCGCGTAGTAGTCCTGAGCAGCCGGCCCCTCGACTTGTCCGCAGTGCGCGGAGGGGTTGTGGAACAGATGGCTGGGCCTCCGGCTGAGATCGTTTCCAAACTTGCTGCCAGCGGCGCCCACCACCTCTACGTCGACGGAGGGATCACGATTCAAGGATTCCTGCGCGCGGGCCTCGTTCAGCGTCTCATCATCACGCGTGTGCCCGTGCTCATTGGAGATGGAATCCCTCTCTTTGGCACCCTGCCGCGCGATGTGCGTCTGCATCACGTCGCGACGAAGCACTATCCGAGCGGCTTGGTTAAGAGCGAGTACCAGGTTGCGGTCTGACCGTCGCCGCTCGAAGCAACTTACTTCTCCACCCGCGAAAACTCCCCGGTCGATGCGTTCACCGCCACCCGCAGCTTTGCGGTGTCGCGGTCCGTCCCATAGATTACGTGCCACAGGAGTTCGTTCGTCTGCCGGTTCCAGTCCAGCACATAAAGAACAGACGTGTCGGGTTCTTTCTCCAGCAACTTTTCTCCGCCATGCTGCTGGGCGACGGCAAAGGCCTTATCCGTATCCACTTTGAGAAACTGGACATTGAACACCTGGGTGCTGGAATTCGTCGGGCTGTAGCTGTCCTCGACGCTGTGAGAAACATCGCCCATCGCCCAGGTATAGGGTCTGGTCGTGTGCTGCGACGGCGAGGCGAATTCGGCGCGCCACTCTCCCGCCTTGCCGTCGCGGCCCTTGGAGTCCGTGGTAGGTTGTGATTCCACCCGATACGGTTGAGCATCCTGCGCCCAGAGGCGTGCGGAGATGTAGCACTTGTAGAACGCGCTGCTTCCGGTGAT
>JBEKWX010000499.1:0-2826 GCA_049512675.1 Terriglobales bacterium
GAGAACAACCCGCCGAATCCGCCAATCTCGCTCAGCACTCCCTTGGTAAAAGTTTTGTGGGCCAGATACTTGATGCGTTGCTTGGTGCGGTTGCCACGATCAATGCTGACACCGGCATCAGCGTAGGTGATGGAGCTGCTTTGAGCGTTGGGATTCTGGGCCACGTTTTCAGTCCGTCATTGCCGTGTGGAGAGATCTGGTGCGCCACCGAGACGGTGGACGCGTTTCAGGCGCAACAAATTCTAGCACGTCTGGAGTTGCCTCCGGCGAGACGGGGTGGGTGGCCCCAAGAGAAGACACGATAGTCTTCGCGGCAATCGTTTCGAAGCGGCGCGTGTGTTCTAATGCTTGACGTTTGATACTGGACGGTTAACGTCTACCCTATGCGCGCCGCCGTCATCTTCGGGTTGGGAACTTCACCGGCAGACTTGAAGCCGTTTCAAGCCGGCTCTCGAACGGAGTGGCTTCAGGGACTGCCCGCGTCTTCCGGCGGCAGCGACGTCGACGCCATCCTCATCTTTGGCGGGGACGGCACTATTCACCGTCATCTCCCAGCGCTGGTGCGGCTTCAGCTTCCCGTGCTGATCGTACCGGCAGGCAGTGGAAATGATTTTGCCCGCTCGCTGAACCTGCGCTCGGCGCGAGACTCCTTGCGCGTCTGGCGTGATTTCGAATCCGGGAAAATTCGGGCGCGGGCAATTGATCTCGGGGTCGTCGTTCCGTCCGCCTCGCCGGGGAGCACGCACTATTTCTGCGGCGTCGCCGGGTGCGGTCTGGACTCTGCAGCCACTCAGCGCGCCAATCAGATGCCGCGCTGGCTGCGTGGACACGGCGGCTATGCCCTGGCGCTATTGCCGCTGTTGCTCAAACTTCCGGCCTTTTCTATGCGGCTGACGCAGTGCAATGGCACGCAGATCAGGGGCAAAGATGGCGTCGAATCCGAAAGGCCCACCTTGCTCGCCGCATTCGCCAACACGCAGTTCTATGGCGACGGCATGCGCATTGCGCCGGAAGCGGATTTTGCCGATGGCAAACTCGACATCTGCCGCATCAACACGCTGAATCCCTTTAAGCTGTTTTGCATGTTTCCGACGGTGTACTTCGGGCGCCACCTCTTTCTGCCCGAAGTTGAGTATTCGCGGGCGGAACGAGTCCACGTGCAGACCGAGACTCCGCTCGAAATCTACGCCGACGGAGAATTTGTGTGTGAGACGCCCGCCGAGATTTCCGTTGCCGCGGGTGCACTGCGAGTGATTCATTCGCCGCGCTAGAGGGGAGTCATTGTGGGGACGGGGCTTTGCCCCGTCCAAGCTGGGCAAAGCCCGCTTCCACACAACCTACTTCTAGTGCACTCGCCCGTAGCGCGCATCGAGCGCAATATTCAGTTCGAGTACGTGAACGCGCGGCTCGCCCAGGAATCCCCATTGCCGGTTCTCGGAGTTCTCAAGCACCAGACGCGCGACATCAGCTTCCGGGATCTTGCGCTCGGAAGCCACACGCCGAATCTGGAACTGCGCCGCCGCGGGTGAAATATCCGGATCGAGACCTGAACCGGATGTGGTCACCAGATCGACTGGGATAGGAGTCCCGGGATTTTCGGCTTGCAGCTTGGCAACGTCTCCATTGACGCGAGTAATCAACTGCCCGTTGGTCGGGCCCAAGTTCGAACCGCCGGAGGCAGTGGCATCGTAGCCTGCAGCGCCCGCGGCCGATGGCCGCGAATGGAAGTAGCCTGGCCCCGAAAATGGCTGCCCGATCAGTTGAGAGCCAACTACCACTCCGTCCTTTCCGTAGATTAGCCGGCCGTTGGCCTGTCGTGGGAAGATCAACTGCGCGAGTCCGGTCACGAGCAGGGGATACAGAATTCCCAACAGGACCGTCGTCGCAATCGTCATGAGTATCGCTGTGATTAGATTTTTCTTCATTGTTTTCTCTATAGCAGTTCTATATCAGCTTGATGCCGGTGATGAACATGTCGATCAGCTTGATGCCGATGAACGGGACCACCAATCCACCAAATCCGTAAACGAGCAGGTTCTGCCGCAGCAGGGATTCGGCGCTCATCGCCTTGTACTTGACCCCTCGCAGCGCCAGCGGAATCAGGGCGACGATGATGAGGGCGTTAAAAATAACGGCGGAAAGTACTGCCGACTGCGGCGTCTGCAGCCGCATGATGTTCAGGGCATTCAGCACGGGAAACGTTCCGGCAAACATTGCCGGAATGATCGCGAAGTACTTGGCCACGTCGTTTGCGATCGAGAATGTGGTGAGCGCTCCGCGCGTCATCAGCAACTGTTTGCCTATGGCCACCACCTCGATGAGCTTGGTGGGATTCGAATCCAGGTCCACCATGTTTCCGGCCTCTTTCGCCGCTTGCGTGCCGGTATTCATGGCCACGCCCACATCGGCTTGCGCCAGAGCGGGCGCGTCGTTGGTGCCATCGCCGGTCATGGCCACCAACTTTCCGTCCGCCTGCTCGCGGCGAATCAGGTCCATCTTGTCTTTCGGAGTCGCTTCCGCCAGGAAATCGTCCACGCCAGCTTCGCGCGCGATTGCGGCCGCCGTCAGCGGATTGTCGCCGGTGATCATGACGGTTTTGATCCCCATGGCGCGCAGTTGATTGAAGCGCTCGCGCATCCCGCCTTTGACGATGTCCTTCAGGTAGATCACGCCCAGCGCCCGCTGATTCTCGGCGACCACCAGCGGAGTTCCTCCCGAGCGCGAGATCTGTTCCACGCTTGCCTGAACCTCGCGCGGCAGGGAGGTGCCGAACTGATGCAGGTATTTGGTGATGGCATCGACCGCTCCTTTGCGAATCTCGCGGCC
>JBEKWX010000500.1:0-2802 GCA_049512675.1 Terriglobales bacterium
GCCATGCTGTCATAATCCGAGTTGCCGCTGAAGGTGGCGATAAGCTTGATGCCGCACCGGCGGAACAGATCCTCGATAACAAAGGCATCGCCTCCGATGTTGTACTCGCCGAGCAGATTGATCTTGAATTTGTCTTCGTGAGCCAATTCGTTCAAACCAATTACGTGCTTGAAGAGCTGGTTGTTCGCGATATGGTGCCCGGCAGACTGACTGACGCCGCGATAGCCTTCGCAGCTAAACGCAAAAACATTGATGCCGAGTTCTTCCTTCATCTGCCGAGCGACGGCGTGCACGTCGTCTCCGATCAGTCCGACCGGACACGTCGAAAACACTGCTATCGCCTTTGGGTGAAAGACGTCGTAGGCTTCCTTGATTGCTGCCTTGAGTTTCTTCTCGCCACCGAAGACAATCTCTTGTTCCGTCATGTCCGTGGAGAGACAATAAGTTATAAAGTTGGGATCCGAATCAGAGGGCGGACGCGTCTGGTTCCGCCGCGTCAACCAGGCGTAGAACGAGCAACCAATCGGTCCATGCACAATGCTTAGAATGTCGCGACTGGGTCCGATCACGACGCCTTTGCAACCGGCATAGGCGCATCCGCGTTGCGTAATAATCCCCGGGCTGGAACGAACGTTGGCCTTGATCTCCGGAACCGAACCATCGGCGCCCAGCTCCGTAACTACGATCTGCTCGGCGCGTTTCTTCCCAAGTTTCTTCGGATAAATCGCCACCATTTCTTTTTTTACTTCGTGGGCATCGTGCGCCATGATTCTCTCCGTTCTGGATGAACACCGGCTGCGTCGTGTCGACTCTCGTCCGTCTCTCGGCTCGCGCGCTGGCCTAATCGCAGGCCAGCGTGTTTGCGGGCGTAGCTGCGGCCAGATCAATTTCCGCTGGCGTCGCATCGGCGTCTTGTCCCAACTCCTCTGCCAATCCAAAATCCATGAGCAGCTTCTCGAGTGCTGCCATCTCCAGCGGTTTCGGGATGACGAACATCCTATTCGCATCCATGGCTTTGGCTAGGTTTCGATATTCGTCTGCTTGAGGACATGTCGGCTTCCAATGGATGACCGTCTTGCGATTGATTTCCGCGCGCTGTACATCGTTATCGCGCGGCACGAAGTGAATCATTTGGGTGCCGAGCTGGCGAGCGAGTTCTTCGATCATCTCCCGTTCGTTATCGACCTTGCGGCTGTTGCAGATGATGCCGCCCAGGCGTACTCCACCGGCATTGGCGAACTTCACGATGCCCTTGCAGATATTGTTGGCCGCGTACATCGCCATCATCTCGCCTGAACAGACGATGTAAATCTCCTGCGCCTTGCCTTCGCGGATCGGCATGGCAAACCCGCCGCACACCACATCGCCGAGCACGTCATAAAAAACGTAGTCCAGGCCAATGGATTCCTTGTAGGCGCCGAGTTGCTCCAGCAGGTTGATCGAGGTGATGATGCCACGGCCGGCGCAGCCCACCCCCGGTTCCGGTCCGCCGGACTCGGTGCAATAGGTGTTTCCGAATCCGATACGGCGAATGTCGTCCAAGTCCACTTCTTCGCCCTCATCGCGTAAAGTGTCCAGCACCGTCCGCTGTGCGAGGCCACCTAACAACAGGCGCGTTGAATCCGCCTTCGGATCGCAGCCCACCACCATCACTTTCTTTCCCATCTCCGCCAAGGCTGCCACCGTGTTTTGTGTGGTTGTCGATTTGCCAATGCCACCCTTACCGTAAATAGCTACCTTCCTCATAATCGATCTCCTTATGAATCAGATTTCTTCAGAAATCAGGTATCTTGCATTCGAGGCGTAGTACTCCTGTACAAGGATCGCGGGATCAATCCGGCACTGATTAATCTCGTTCCTCGTGTGCGAATACAGTCGTCCACGCAAGCGGCTAGTCAGCCACGGTTGCCACGACATTCTGTTTGCGAACGATTGCTCGAATCAAGGAGCAGGTGACAGAAGCATTCTTTTCAGTGCTTCCCGTGAAAGGCGGGTGTGGCCCTGTCGCTGCGACAATCGTGGTCTCCGAATGGAACAACAGCGACACTCTTCACAACTTGACTGAACCATAAGATGAACACATTCGGAAGTCCAACGCATTGTTTCGATGTTAACTACTACGAAAACAAATAAGCCGGACCTAATATCCGACTCCCAGGAGACTGTACCAAAGTAACGCTGCGACGTTTCGAGTGATGCGCAGGATAAAAACTTTTGATTGGACGCTCGCTGTCATTCCCCCTAGGCTATTTACAAAAGTCCGTGCTTGGTTTCGATCGACGCAATCGTGGATTGGAGAAAGTGGCTGCAGTGTATGGAGGGATCAAGAGACGCCCGTGCGGAATCGTGGCAGCTCGCCATCCTGCATCGCACGAGCAGAGTCGTCAGCTCCGGATTGAGCATCGACGAGATGCTGCGTGAGCTGATCGCAATAACCATCGAAATCACGGCGAGTGACGCATGTCTGGTTTATCTTCCGGACGACAGCACCCGTGACGTTGTGTTGCGCGCCTCGCAGTTGCCCCACGACGCAGAAATCGGGCAGGTACGACTCCGCATGGGCGAAGGAGTAACGGGCTGGGTCGCCGAGCACAAGTCTGTCGTCGCCCTCTCCAGCAAAGCGTTTTCCGACCCTCGTTTCAAAGCGTTTTCCGCTCTGGTAGAAGACACTTACGAGGCGCTGCTCTCGGTTCCGCTCGTTTCTGGCGGCGAAGTGATCGGAGTCCTCAATGTTCATCATCGCGACCCCCACGTGCACACACCCGACGAGATCGCGCTGCTGAGTTTCGTGGGAGAGCAGAT
>JBEKWX010000501.1:0-2795 GCA_049512675.1 Terriglobales bacterium
ACGAAGCCCGGAAAAGCCAAAGAGGTTTGTGGCACACTGCATGACAAGATACTGTCTACGTTGAAGGCGAAGACAGGCTTTGTAGATGAGATCGTCCTCGTGTCGGATGCAGACGGCATCCTGGCGCTCAGCTTCTGGAAAACGAAAGAGGACGCCGAACGTTACACCCAGGCGGATTACGCCAAGGTCAGCGAGTTGATTCAGCACCTGGTGCACAGCAAGCCCACGGTGCACGCCTACGACGTGGAGACCTCCACCTGCCACAAGATCACGAAGGGCAAAGCGGCTTGAGGCAGTAATTCCGCACACCTCCTGAGACCGGGAGCGAATGGCCGCGATGAGTTCGGGGCATGAGAAGCATTTTTCCCATGCCCCTTCTGTACTTGGCTTCACAGACAAGACCCGGGCAAGTTCCTTGATTACCGACTGCCACATCCATATCCAACCGTTCGAACTTCTGCTGAGCCCGCCGGCCCTCGAACTGATGAAAAAGCAACAGCCCGATTTTGATCGGGTCCTGGAGTTCACCCGCTGGCCGAAAGCCTTTTTGAAATACATGGACGAGGTCGGGCTGGATCGTGCAGTACTGATCAATGCGGCCGCGCCCGATGTCACCGGCTTTCCACCCGGACTCAACGCCATGGCCGCAAACTATGCCAAGGCGAACCCCCGGCGGCTTCTCTCCTGTGGCAGCTTCCATCCTCGGTACTCCACCAATGCCATGGCGGACATCGAGGAGATAGTCCGGCTGGGCTTAAGGCTGATCAAGATCCATCCGCCGCATCAACTCTTCTACCCCAACGACTACCTGAACGGAATGAAAGAGCTGGAGTTGTTGTATCGTGCGGCGCAGAGCAACGGCATCCCGGTTATGTTTCACACCGGTACCTCCATCTTCCCCGGCGCCCGCAGCAAGTACGGCGATCCGATCTACATTGACGATGTCGCGGTCGATTTTCCGGACCTGAAGATTCTGCTTGCACATGGAGGGCGCCCTCTCTGGATGAGCACTGCCTTCTTCCTCGTACGCCGCCATGCCAATGTTTATCTGGACATCAGCAGCATTCCGCCCTCGCAACTGCTCCGCTACTTTCCTCGTCTCGAAGAGATCGCCCACAAAACGCTCTTCGGGAGCGACTGGCCCGGCCCAGGCGTGCGCGACCTCAAGCAAGCGCTCGACTCCTTCCGCGCCTTGCCATTGTCGGCGGAGACAAAGCAGCGCATTCTCAGCCAAGTGGCGCTTACAATCTGGCCCGATTGAGGGCGATTGCGAGAAAGAGAAACTAAAGCCGCTTGCCGTTTCCCTGAGAGCAAGCGTAGACTACTTCCCGGCGTGCCAAGGCGCGGGAATTCACGTTCTATCTTTCACCGCTTTGCGGCTGGCGCGCTGTTCAGTTTGTCGGAGTTTTTGCAATAGCCGCAGGGGTGATTGCAATCACGGATGACAGTGATTGCGGTCACAGACTTGTTGGCAATGGCCCAAGCAAAATTCGGGCTGCTTTTTTGGAGAAAGTTCCATAAATAGCTTTTGGGCGATGAGGAAGGGGTTCCCCGCGGCGGCTAATATAAGGATCTACCTGGGAACGGCGTCTGAAGCCGAGCCCCTTCAAAGCCTAGCTGTGAAACACGCTGTAGGAACCTCGCTTAATTTTCCGTCTACGAAACGCTGGGTACTATGAGTCGTGGAAGTACCTGACCACCACCGGCATTAGGAGGACACACATGGCATCAGATCAAGCCAAGGTCACGCCTTGGCCAGCGGTTCCAACAGCGAAACCCGAAGAGGTGTACGCAGGCCTGAGCGACCAAGCCAAGGCGTATCCGCTTTTCTTGGAGTCGATCCTGCGCCCGGAACACAATTTCGAAAAACCGGAGGCGCTTTCCCGCCTTCGCGTGCTGGATTGCACGACCAGCATGATGATTGGGCACTGGTGCTCTTCGCAGCTTTCCGAACTGGGGGCCGAGGTCATCCAGGTCGAGCCCCCGGGAGGCGATCCGCTCCGTAAGCTGACACCCTTTGGCCGGCAGGAATACATGTTCGAGGACAAGGAAACCGGCGAGAAGGTCGGCGGACAGTTTCTCCATGAGATGCGCAACAAGGCCTCGGTCACGCTGAATGTGGAGACGGAGGAGGGCCGCAACATTCTCCGGGATCTGGTCGTTCACTCCGACGTGATCATCGAGAACGCGCCTCCCGGTCAGTGGGACGAGTGGGGCATAGGGTATCGCCAGCTCCGCGAGCTGAACCCGCGACTGATCTATTGCTGGGTCGGCCAGCGCGGACAGTGGGGTCCTCTTAAAGACAAACCGGGGATGCTGGATCCGATCGCCCAGGCGGCCTGCGGGTTCGTTCATGGCACCGGAGATCCCAAGGAATTTGGCGGACAGCCGACCCGCTCCGCGCTGTGGATGGCGGACCATGTGGGCGGAAGCGCGGCGGCCATGGGCATTCTGGCGGCTGTGATTTATCGCGAGAACGTATCGGGCGAAGGGCAGTTCATCGAGGCGACGTCAGCGGAAGCCATCATCCGCATCCTCGATTACAGTTGGGCGTGGTACTCGATGGACGGCAGCATTCGTCCGCGGTATGGCAACTGGGACCTGGCCATCAATATCTATGCCGTGAACCCGTGCAAGGACGGCTACATGATGGTGGGCGGTGGCCACGACCGCCTCTGGTACCGCATCTGGCGCACGGTGGGCGACGAGTATCCCGCGGTGGAGGAAGAGATCCTCGGCGATCCACGCCTCCGGGAAGTCGCAGACCGTCTGGCCCACAACCAGCAGGTCAAGAC
>JBEKWX010000502.1:0-2790 GCA_049512675.1 Terriglobales bacterium
CTTCGATCTGCACCGGGGGCGGCACGTAATTTTCAACCACACCGATCGTCAGCAATGGGTTGTACGAGTGCGACACGACGCCCGCATTATTGCGGAACAGGGCGTTGACCAGTGCGCGCTGGCGCGAGTTCAGGAGTGGAATGGAGAGCTGGCGAAAGTTGCGGAACGTCCAGAGCAGATAAATGCGTTGCCGGAGAGAAAGTTCAACTCGCACCAATCCCTGCTGTGTTTGAAAGAGCAAGAAGCCGGATTGGAGCCTATCCAGAAACACGGTACCCCCCCAGGACCGGACCCTAGATATGCATATTGGATGCCACGGGAGCGGATCGTAACTCAAAGATAACAGATTTTTTATTCGTCATGGCGCGACACGTTAGGAGGGCTAGTGCAAATGTTTTCACAGGCAGAGAGAGGAGTTTTTACGCCCACGGCTCTAAGACTGCGTGCCCTAGCTTGTGGATGACTTTCCCCGGCCTATGCCGGGCGTCGCTGTTCTCGTTCTAAACCCGGGAAGATGTCATAGACGTAGTCGTAGGCGTTCAACGCGATCTTGGTCGAGGTGCCGGCTTGGACGCGCTTGACGATTTCCTCGCGGGAGAGGTCGAAGATCGCCTCCAGAATCTGCGCGCGCTCCTGCTGGTTGGCTTGACCCACCACGAAGAGCACCCGGGCGCTGTGCTGGATGTAGCGCGGTGAAAGCAGCTGGCGTTTCAAAAGATCCATGATGATGGACGCTTTCGAGCGGTCGAAACGGCCGGGATCGCCGCGGCGGTCTGCCTCGGCGAAAAATTCTGCCGTCCATTGGTTGTGGCAATCCCACAATTTCTGGAACAGCTCCGGGGTAAAGCGGGTGCCGGCCTTGACCTCAGTTGCATTCGTCGCCGGTACAACGCCATCCTCGGTGAGGGCCGGTCGCTTGAGGTAGCCGTCCTTCGTGATAACGGCTTGGTGATGGACGAGGGTCCACAACCAGGAAACATCAATGCGGTAGGTGGCGAGGTCGTTCATGAAGCGCAGCTTGAGTTCGTAGTCGTCGATGGCTGCGGCGAAGTTGCCGTTGAGGATCTGGAAGCCGTAGTTCGCCGCCATGTAGAAGGCGTGCTGGATGTGCTCAATGGTGATTTCACCCTTGGGCACGTCGTTGATGGCTTGCCACAGTTCTGGCGTGAAGATTTTCTCCGGCGTGTCCAGCGTTCCCTTGTCAATGACCCGCGGCATGATCTTGCCTTGTGGGTTCAATAAGCCTCGGGATTGCAGCAACTGCCGTTCCGCGTCGAGCAGACCACTGGCCACGGTTGCCAGTGGTTTACCATTCACGTCCACAGTTTCTTGGGGCGCATCGAGGATGGCTTGGAGCTCGGTCACTGGAACCTGGAGAGGCGTGTTGCCGGCAGCCACGTAGGCCGGCTCGGGGCTGGCCACCCAGCTTTGCCGATAGGCGTCATAGAGTTTGCCCTTCACTTTGCCCTTGACTCCGCCGGCGAGGATGTCTTCCAGGGTCGGTTGCTGGGCTGTGGGCTTTTCCGGTATAAACATGAGCCCCAGCATGCGTTCTCGCAGCTTGTCGACAACCATGGCGCGCAGGGCCAGAGGGTTATACCTTGAACGCCCATAGGGATCGTTGGCTTGGTAGATCATCACTGCCGCCATGCCTCCGATGGGGGCACCCTGGCTTAGCTCGCCGTTCTTCATGCCGGCCATGAGCATCATCAGCGCGTTGTAGCGCTGATAGGCAATCATGTTCGGGGAGGCCATGCCGATCGACTGCGGGTCAGGAAAGACGCCGTGCGGGTCGTCCTTCCACATTTCAATCAGGCTGCCCAGGTAGTCCCAGCGGCCCACGTTCGTGCCCAGCAGCCGACGCCTCAAGACCCAGGCGATGACCGGCAAGAAACGGCCCGCATTCCCCTCCTCGTAAAGTACTTTGATCTTGATCGTGCCCGTCGGGACGCCGATTATGCCTTCCAGTCGTGCCAGGAGCTTCTCAACGATGAGAGCTTCCTGAGGGGTCTGAATCTTCGGAATGTAGTAGTACACCCCTGTGCCCGCGCGGGTGAGGGCCTCGTAGTTGTTGAGGAGCCAGAGGACAGTGATGGCAATCAAGCCGGGGGCGGGCTGGCCATCGACGGTGATGTGGTCATAACGCACGTGCAGGCCGGCAGGGCGAGCAAACCGGGTCGGCCACTTCGCGGCGGGGTTATTGATCTTGTATGCGCGGCGGTGGCCTTTCTTCACTACCTCGTAGGGACGGCCGGTCCAACTGCCTTCGAGAATTTCTTTGGCGTTCTGGAGGGCGGCAAAAATTCCCACCGACTGAGTGGACGGCGTACCATCGGGCAGAAAATGCGGCGGAGAGGCATCTTCAAAGTCCGGCATATTCATGGGCGCCGGACTATTCAGCGCGTTGAAGGCCATGTCGAGCGGATGCCAAGGGCCGGTGAGCTCCAGGCCGGGATTGGTTAATGGGTGCGCGTCCTTCGGGATAGGCACTTCGTCGTTGAGGCGCCAGCGCCACTCGCTTTCCTTACCGAGAAAGTTGTCAATCATGCCTTGGACGATATGGCGAAATGTCCAGGGCTTTCCCGATGCAGGATCCTCGAACGTTGCGTCCCACTTCGGCCAGGCATACTTCTCGCGCACTGGCGCTTCAGACTGCAGGAGCGCCCGGCGTGCGGTCAGGGCGGCAGCAATATCCGGATCCAGCTCTCGCGAGAGTGTGGCGATCGTCTCCTGGATATTGATTTCTCGCCCGTTCACCTTCCTGGTTCCGAAGAGGCCGGGGAACTTCTG
>JBEKWX010000503.1:0-2784 GCA_049512675.1 Terriglobales bacterium
CGACAACGGTGTCACGCGTAATTTCATGCCTCATCTATGGATGTTTCTGCTCCAGGCGCTTACTCCGCCTGGCCATGAGGTGGTGCTGGTGGATGGCAACGCGCAATCGATGGATGAAGCGGGGATCGCGCATTTTGTGCGCGACAACAAGATTGAACTGGTCGGCATCGGCGCCATGACCCGAATGATTGCCAAAGCGTATCGCATGGCGGATGCGGTTCGGGCCACGGGAGTTCCGGTGGTGATGGGCGGACCTCACGTGACGGAGATGGCCGACGAAGCGCTCGGCCGCGATGGCGGGCCGCGCCATGCCGACGCGGTTGCGCTGGGCGAAGCCGATGCGACCTGGCCGCGGATTGTTGAAGATGCCGCGCGGGGCAAGCTTAAAGACGTGTATGCGCCGGTAGACGCTTTTGGCCAGGAGAGCAAGCCGACGCTGAAGGAATATCCGGTGATTCCGTGGCAGTCGATTGATCTCAACCAGTTCAATCTGGTGCCGAAGGCTGCGAAGGCCATGCTACAGAAGATCGCAGAAGGTTGGGGAACGTTTCGCCTTATTCCGGTTGAATCGGGACGAGGCTGCCCTTACGGCTGCGAGTTCTGCACGGTGACGGGATTTTTCGGCGACTCGATTCGTTTTCGCACCAATGAGAGCGTGGTGAATGAACTGCTGTTGCTGAAGGCCCGCGCCCGCAGCGAGAAGGGACAGATGGCGGTGTTTTTCATCGACGATAATTTCGCCATCAACATCAAGCGCACCAAGTCTCTGCTGCGCGACATCATTGCCGCCGGCGCGCAAGTGCATTGGGTGGCGCAGATCAGCGCCAATTTATTGCGCGACGAAGAACTCGTGGACCTGATCGCGGATTCCGGAGGCAAGTGGATCTTTATCGGCATGGAGTCGATCGACCCGGCCAATCTGAAAGACGTGAACAAAGGATTCAACAAGCCGGGTGAGTATGCGGCGGTGCTGGAGCGGTTGGCGCAACGCAATGTGTACGCCATTACATCTTTCATTTTTGGCATGGACAATGACACGACCGGAGTGGCCGAGCGAACTCTCGAACAAGTTCGGACCTGGCCTCCGGGTCTGCCGATCTTTGGTCTGCTGACTCCTCTGCCCGCAACGCCGCTCTACAAGCGGCTGGAGAAAGCCGGGCGGCTGACGCGGCCCAAGCACTGGCAGGAGTTCATCCCGTTTGCGATGGCGCACACGCCGTTGAAGATGAGTATTGAAGAAGCTCATGCCGAAGTGAATCATGGGTGGGACGAGGCTTATAGTCCGGAGGCGCTGGCGCATGCGGTCGAATCGCTGGCCGACCAACCCCTGGGCTATCGCGTCAACATCTTCCTGGCGCGGCTCTGTTTCCGCGGCATCTATTTCCCCATGATGGGGAAAATGGCATGGCTGAAGGTGATTGCGCAAAATCGGCGAACCATCTTCAAACTTGTAAGGGAGGGCTTCAAGGCCGGCGCCTGGCGCGGTGCGCCGGCGCGGATTCCGGCCGGCGCAGTTCCGCAGGCGGAGGCGGTCGGCGCGATGGCACAAGCCGCGGGCGGCGACGGGTCGGCGATTGCGTTCCCCGCCGATTGAAAGTCGTTGTCACCCTATCGAGCTAATCAAGAAATGTAACTCTGGCGTGCGCGTGCGCACGACTGCGTGCATGATCGTGTGCACAACGAGATGAGCGCCTGACGCCGCGAGTGCGCACTGCGTGTCGTGACTGAAATCACAGTACCCTGTGACTTTAATCATCGTCCCAGCAAGACATCCTAGTGATAATCACAAGATTCGACCTGGCATGAAGATGCCTCGGCAACTCGGCGCCGAGGCAATCGTTACTGAGGCGAATCGCGAAGAACTAGTCCACTCATGAAGAGATTCAAAGACACAGAACATCTTATCCGGCTCGCGGCCGTCATCGTAATTGCTGTGATCGCATTTGTGGTCTTGCGAGCCGCGCTCGTGCCGCGCAGTTTTGGGGAGTACGGGCACTACCGCGGTAACGCCATCGCCGATGTAGCCGCGCGGCCGATCGCCTTTGCCGGTCACCAAACTTGCGAGGGCTGCCACACCGACGTGGTGGATGTGAAGAAGCAGGGCAAACATGTAGTGGTGGCTTGCGAAGCCTGCCATGGAGCCCAGGCCAAGCACGCCGAGGATCCGGGGTCGATTCAACCCAAGAAACTGGATACGGCGGTGGTGTGCGCGCGTTGTCATGAGGCCAATAGCGCCAAACCGAGCGGATTTCCTCAGGTGGTTACAGCAGATCACTCCGGAGGGATGGCCTGTGACACTTGCCATCAGCCGCACCGCCCGAAGATTGAGACTGAGACGGAGGTGAAGAAATAATGGACATCACTCGCCGTCGATTGCTGGTACTGATGCCTGCCGCCGCGGTTGCCTGGAAGTACGTTCTCGCGGGAACTCCGGAGGCCTCACCCAATTACAAGCTCACGGAGCACTGGTGGGGCATGTTGATGGATATCACCAAGTGCATCGGCTGTGGCACTTGTGTCCGCGCCTGCGCGGAGGAGAATGATGTTCCGGACGGCTACTACCGCACCTGGGTGGAGCGCTACCATCGGGACGAGTGGCACATTGAAAGGCCGACGGTGGAATCGCCCGATGGCGGCAAGCACGGCTACCTGCACGAGCCCGCCGAAGGCGGCAAGAACTTCTTCGTGCCCAAGCTGTGCAATCACTGTGCGGAGTCTCCCTGCACGCAGGTGTGTCCGGTGGGCGCGACGTTCGACGCGCCGGATGGAGTTGTGCTGATCGAC
>JBEKWX010000504.1:0-2761 GCA_049512675.1 Terriglobales bacterium
ACACCTATCCCTTGCTGGTGGCGATGTATTCGGCGGTGCTCGGCATTTTCATTCCCTCCGGCGGCAGTAAGTGGGTCATCGAAGCGCCCTATGTCCTGCAGGCAGCGAATCTGCATCAGGTCCATCTGGGCTGGGTGGTGCAGATCTACAACGCGTCGGAAGCACTGCCCAATCTCGTCAATCCCTTCTGGATGCTCCCTCTTCTCGGCATATTGAAATTGAAGGCCAGGGACATAGTGGGATATGGAGTGCTGCAGTTGATCGTTCACATCCCGGTCGTGTTCTTCCTGTGCTGGTTGTTTGCCCGCTATATTCCCTATCTGCCGCCGATGAAGTAGTGGGCGGAGGCAGTCTTCGTGCATACTGATTCCTTAGTTAGTGCTTTCTAGAGGAGAAACGGATGCTTTTCACCACAAAGGCTCTTGCCGTTCTGTTATTCCTGACTTGCGCTGGTACGGGGTTCGCGCAAACCAGCAACAGCGCACCAGGGACCAGCGGCGACGCGCATACTTTCTCGCTGATTCCTGGGCTGGATAAGAACCTCATGGATAAGACCGCCGACCCTTGCGTCGATTTTTACCAGTACGCGTGCGGCAATTGGGGCAAGCTGTATCCGATTCCGAGCGATTCACCGTACTCCGGCCAGTTCTACAACCTTGAGCAGTACAACCGGCAGGTGCTGCGCGGGATTCTGCAGAAAGCCGCGGCGGATGATCCGTCGCGCGACACGAATACGCAAAAGATTGGGGATTACTACGCCAACTGCATGGATGAAGCAGCGGTGCAACAAAAAGGGCTGGCGCCGTTGCAGCCGGAACTGGAGCGCATCAATGGACTCACCAGCAAGGAGCAGCTGCCAGAGTTGCTGGCACACTTTCAACTGATCGACGTGAATGCGTTCTTCGGATTTGGATCGCAGCAGGACTTTAAGGACGCCACCAGAACGATTGCGGTTACGACCCAGAACGGACTCGGTCTTCCAGAAAAAGATTATTACTTCCGCACCGGCGCGAAAGATGAAGAGATTCGGAAGCAATATGTGCAGCATATAACCAACATTCTGAAGCTGCTCGGGGAGAGCGAAACGCAGGCGGCAAGCGGCGCCTCGGCGATCATGAAACTGGAAACAGCGCTGGCGAAAGTTTCGCTTGATGTCACCGCGCAGCGGGATCCGCACAACATCTATCACCTGATGCCGGTCAAGGACCTGCAGGCGCTTACGCCAACCTTCGACTGGCATCACCTTTATTCCGCCACGGAGTCTCCGGCGTTCACCGAGATCAACGTCGCCGAGCCCGAGTTCTTTCAAGGCATGAACCAGGTCATCGCCGAAACGGATCTACCCACCATCAAGGCATACCTGCGCTGGCAATTGATCAGTTCGATTGCGGGAACGATTTTGCCCAAGGCGCTGGATGAAGAAGAATTCGATTTCTACGAACGCAAGCTGGCGGGCACTCCAGAGCAGGAGGTACGCTGGAAACGGTGCGTCCGCAGCACGGATAGGGCGCTGCCCGAAGCGCTGGGCAAAGCTTACGTCGACCAGCAATTTCCGGCTGCCAGCAAAGACAAAGCGGTGCGGATGATTCGCGACATCGAAGCAGCGATGGATCGCGACATCGACTCGCTGGACTGGATGAGCGCGGCTACCAAAACACGCGCGAAAGAGAAGCTGCATCTGATCGCCAACAAGGTGGGATATCCCGACAAGTGGCGCGACTACTCAAAGCTGGAAATTGTGCGCGGCGATGCCTTCGGCAACAATCTGCGGGCGGCGGAATTCGAGTCGCGGCGGCAACTGGCGAAGATCGGGAAACCAGTGGACCGCGCCGAGTGGTTCATTTCCACACCCACGGTGAATGCTTTCTATAACGCCGGCATGAATGACATCAACTTCCCGGCGGGCGTGCTCCAGTTGGCATTCTTCGACGCGAAACAGCCGGATGCGCTGAACTACGGACACATCGGGCTATTCATGGGGCACGAAATCACGCACGGTTTCGACGATGAGGGTCGGAAGTTCGACGGGCACGGCAATCTGGAAGACTGGTGGACAAAAGAAGATAGTGACAAGTTCAACCAGAAGGCGCAGTGCATTGTCGACGAGTACGCGCAATTCAGCGTGGGAGACACCAAGCTGAACGGCAAGCTCACGCTCGGCGAAAACACGGCGGACAACGGCGGTATGCGGCTCGCGTACATGGCGTTTTTGGCGCGGGCTGCGCAAGATGGCGTTGATCTGAAGATCAAGTCTGCCGATGGCTATACGCCGATGCAGCAGTTTTTCCTGGGATTCGCGCAGGATTGGTGCTCCGAGTGGCGTCCGGAGCTGGAACGTCTGGTCGCAACGACCGATCCGCACGCACCGGACCGCTTCCGCACGAATGGAGTTCTAGTGAACATGCCGGAGTTCGGGAAGGAATTTGGCTGCAAGACAGGGCAGCCGATGACGCCCGCAAAAGCTTGCAGGGTGTGGTGAGTTTTCAACGCTGAAAACAGACGCCGAACTCATACCGAACTACAGACCTAAATACGCCGCCCGAATCTGCTCGTTGCCGAGCAACTCTTTCGGAGTTCCCTGCAACGTGACCTCGCCGTTCTCCACGACGTAACCGCGATCCGAAATGCTGAGCCCGTCCACGACGTTCTGCTCCACGATCAGCACCGTGACCCCCGATTTGCCGATCTGATGCACCTTGGCAAAAACTTCCTCTACGATCTTGGGCGACAGTCCGAGCGAAGGCTCATCCAGCAGAAGCAG
>JBEKWX010000505.1:0-2755 GCA_049512675.1 Terriglobales bacterium
AGTCTCCAGCCGCAAGAGCAGGCTGTACTGGGAAAAAGTCTGGACGGCGCCACTGGCTTTCTGCGCCGTCATCGTCACCACCGCGCTCGCGGCGGAGAGCAGCAGGAGTGGCAACTTTTCCAATACCAGCCATCCGCTCCGCAATCTGGGCACGCTCGCACCGTGCGCCTGGCTGGCCACAGCCGGGGCGCCAATCCGGCCCAGCGGCCAGTAATCCCACAGCCAGAGCAGAAATGGAAATGCGATTACCTGTGGCTTCGAGAGCAGCGCAAGCGCAAAGAAACACACCACTGCGGCGTATCGGCTAAGCCCGGATTTGCCGAGCCCAGATTTACCCAGGCCAGACTTACCAAGCCCGGGAGTACGCGCGTACCCGACGTAGGCATACAGCGCGAGCAGAAAAAACATCATGCTCAAAACGTTCTTCCGCTCGGCTGCCCATGCCACTGACTCGACGTTTATCGGATGAAGCGCAAACAGAGCGGCAACCATCAGGCTGCGCCCGCGGCATCCCGTGGCGCTCTGCAGCAGCAGAAAAAGAAGGACAACGTTGACCGCGTGCAACAAGACATTCACGTAGTGGGGTCCGGCAGGATGCAGGCCGAAAAGTTGATAGTCGAATGCGTGGGAAAGCCAGGTCAGGGGATGCCAGTTCCCCTGATTGTAAGTGGTAAAAGCCCATTTCACTGTCGCCCACTTCAGGCCCGCCTTTACATGAGAATTGGCCGTGATGTATCCATCGTCGTCAAAATTGAGGAACCCGTTGTGAGTTACGGGGTTGTAGAACACCAGCACGATGGCGGTCAACAGCAGACACAACAGCAAGGTGCGTTGCGCCGCCGACTGAAACAGCTTGGAGGAAGCCGGGACTCCCGGTTGTTCGAGGCGTTTCGCCACCGCGGCAGTGGAAGACGAACTCATGGATTCAACTACTCACATTCCCGGAACAAGCGGGGCAGAGACGGCAGGCAAGAGGAAGCCGTCGACTCCAGTGCCCCATTTGGCGGAACGCTCGCCTCGTCTTTTCTTGCTTCAGCCGCTTTCCATCTTCCGACCGCCTGCACTCGCTCATTCGTAAATTCCGCGTTCTGCAGACGATGCACCAGCAAACCGGATATGGAAATTGTGGCTATTACCATAGCCCATGGAACGACCGGCGAAATCCAAAAAAACGGCGTGGCAAAGCTGACCAGCGCCATCCAGGCGAGACTGGCAAAGGTACCAAACAAGAATGCCACGCGTCGCGAACCGTATTTGTACGGCAAAGGATACTGGCATAAAGCTTGCACCATCAGTGCGAATGGAAAAGCGACCACCAGGTCCACGAAATAGTGCTCGCCGATGCCAAGGGTCGCGAAGACGGTGAAAATCACAAATGCGAACGCGATGGCGCGTATCCAGCGGGAGAGTCCTTTGGAATTCCACCATACCAGCAGCGCCCAAGCCATGTGTAAAGACGGGATGGCATTGCGCAAACCCTTGACCGGCACCGTTTCCAAGATGAGGCGCATGGCTTGCGACGTTGACAAGGGGTGCCACGGAAAATCTTGCCCAAAAAGGTGGACGGGCCCGGTTGCCGGAACCATGTTATAGAACAGCACTCCTATCGGCCCGGTCACCAGGAACGCCAGCACTACGGGCAGAGCATTCTTGCTTTTCAAACGGAGCTGGGCCGCATAGACCAACGCCAGGGGCAGAGGCAAAGCTATGTAGAACAGAAAGCCGGCGAACCGGAACCACAAGTGCCGCGCGAACACTTGCCCAAGCAGAAAACTGAATTGCACGCGCAGGCTGCAATCAAAGGAATACAAATAAAGATCGAAGGTCTTGGGATGCAGCGCTGCGGTGTAATCCAGCAAAGTCGGAGCCGTGCAGTCCACAGCCACCCACAGGACCGCGGGAAGAAATGCGCAGAGAAGGAGCATTCGGTCTTGGCCGCGCGCCCATACCGTCCGCGTACCCAGCACGAAGAGGCCGCTCAACCCTGCAAATGAGAATGCAGCCATGAACCTGGGCTGGAACCCCAGGACACGGTAGTCGAGTCCCGCCAGGACGAGGCTACACAGGGCCACGCTTGCGAAGTTGGCCCAAGAGGGCTGCACCACCAGCAATGTGACAACAGAGCTGGCCAAAACCAAGGCCATGATCACATCTGCCATCGGGCCGCTGTAAAAATCGGCGCTCGACGAAAGTGCTAACACGATAGCGAGGAGCGCCACTGTAAGCACAGTTCTTATCAGATCAGCGCGATTCCACCGGCGCATCCAGGTTCTACTTGTACCGGTTGTACGGCTTTCGAGTTGGCGCATAGTCGTACGGCCTCGTAAGCGAGACCGGTTTTCATCACTAAGGTATCAGCCGCTGAAGGCGTGCACGAAGACTGGCTGGCACCCGATGAGCACTATAGTAATTGCAAGCGTACTACGCTGCTTCAGAACTCTTAACTGAAAACGGGCGGCGTAAACCTGATGGGGAGTTGTTACTTTGGGGTGGTGGCGTGCGATTCAGAGCCGTCGTAGTCCGCGCAACATCGCGTTAGAATCGTCAGCAGCAGGTTGGAAATTTGTTTTTGGGAAGCGGCCCACCCTCAGCCAACGGAGTCGCCTCCACTCATCGACATGCCAGCGTCCCGCGAAAATCGCATCCTCGTCTTTTGTCTGCTGCTGGTCGCTGCCACTCTTGCTTTCTACAATCCCGTCGTCCGTAACCAGTTCGTTGATTTCGATGACCTGTCTTATATTCAGAAGAATAACCA
>JBEKWX010000506.1:0-2752 GCA_049512675.1 Terriglobales bacterium
GAAGATGTGCTCGGCGAGCGCGGCGATGTGGTCTCGCTTTTCACCAATCATCCGAAGGTCGGCGATATCCCCGCGTTCAATCAGGCGTTGTGTTGCCTTTATGCGGCGGGATTGGGCCGCGGGACCCCGGAAGCCGCGCGTCAAGCAACGCCGGCATCCGTGTCGGCAGTTCCCGCACGAGCGGAAACCCCTAAGCCAACCGGTCTGACCGCGCTGCCAGCAGTTGCTTCTACGGCACCGGTGGCGGCGATCAACGACCGTAATTTCAAGGACGGTATATCCAACGACGGTCACAATAACGACGGTCACTACAACGACGGTCAATACGTCGAGCTCGGCCGATTGTTGGGCGATGTTATCGAGCGCTGGCAGATTACCCACGGCCAGAGGCAGGCTCCAATCGACGCTGCGGTCGCGATCACGGGGGCAGCTTTAGGTCTGCCTGGCACCGAGCATATCTTCGATGATGGCAACATCGGCCGCCTCTTGCGCGGTGATCAGTTCATTGACACCATCCCCGCGCGCTTCCGCCAAGCAATGGTTGACAAACACATTACGCGGCTGGTGAAGAACGACAACGGCGGCACGTTTGAAACTATTAATAATGTTGCGGACGTCATCAAGCTGGCAGGCCGCGGCGGCGCCTTCGATCTGAAAAACGAATTCGGCGTTTCCGAGGAGCGCCTTGCCGCCCTCGACCGCACCACCCGGCTAGCCATTGCGGTGGGTCTCGACTCATTGCGCGACGCCGGCATTCCGCTGGTTTTGCGTTACAAGACCACCACCAAGGGGACGCAGTTGCCCGACCGGTGGGCATTGCCCGACGCTCTGCGCGATGACACGGGAGTGATTTTCGCTTCTGCGTTTCCGGGCCTGGACTCTTTCGCCGACGAAATGGGGCGCTATTACACGGACCGCGGCCAGCGCGAGCAACTGGCCATGCTGGAAAGCTTGCGCGTCCGGGCGGCCGAGGTGAATGGCCATTCCATCTTGGGGGAGGAGATTGAGCGGCGCATCGACGAGTTGTGCGACACCATCGAGAAAGAGCCGTATGTCTTCGACCGTCGTTTCCTGTTCCGTACCTTGTCGATGGGACATTCGCAATTAGCCGAATTCATCGGCGCGCGCGGTCCCAACACCCAAATCAACTCTGCCTGCGCGAGCACCACACAAGCGGTGGCGCTGGCCGAGGACTGGATCCATGCGGGGCGTTGCCGCCGCGTGATCGTGGTCGCAGCCGACGACGTCACTACCGACAATCTGATCGGATGGATGGGCGCCGGCTTTCTGGCCAGTGGAGCAGCGGCCACCGACGATGTGGTCGCGGAGGCCGCCATCCCATTCGACCGCCGCCGCCACGGCATGATCATCGGCATGGGCGCCGCTGGCCTGGTGGTGGAGAGCGCGGAGTCAGCCCGCGAACGGGGTATCCAACCTATCTGCGAAGTGTTGAGCGCGGTGACCGCTAATAGCGCGTTTCACGGCACCCGTCTCGATGTGCAGCACATCAGCCAGGTGATGGAGGATCTGGTGAGCAAAGCGGAAGCTCGCGGCGGCATTCGACGTCATGAGATCGCTCCGCAAACGGTTTTCATCTCTCACGAAACCTACACCCCCGCGCGCGGCGGCAGTGCTGCGGCGGAGATCCATGCGCTGCGCCGGGTCTTTGGCGACAGTGCGGACAAGATTGTGATCGCTAACACCAAGGGCTTTACCGGCCACGCGATGGGTGCGGGCGTGGAAGACGTCCTGGCCGTGAAATCACTGGAAACGGGAGTGGTGCCGCCGGTGGCCAACTTCAAGGAAGTTGATCCAGAGTTGGGCACGCTGAACTTGTCGAAGGGTGGCGTTTATCCGGTGGAGTACGCGTTGCGGTTGGGTGCCGGGTTCGGCTCGCAGATCAGTATGACGCTGTTGCGTTGGACAACGAAGAAGGACGGCGTCCGCAGGAGCCCGAATGCACTGGGCTATGCCTATCGCGTGGTTGACCCGAACGCCTGGAACGCCTGGCTCAGCCGTATTGCCGGCCACCCGGCCGCCGATTTGGAAGTGGTCCACCGCACGCTGCGGGTGCGCGATCAAGTCCGTGACCAAGTGCGTGATCAAGGAGCAGCACAGATCGCGAAACCTGCTTCGGAATTGCGCGCCGCGCCACCAGTGCCAACGCCCCAGGCGATGGCGCCCACACCGGTAGTCAATACGAGACCTCCGGATAAAAAGCCAGCAACAGCCGCCGTGCCGCCGATGAAGGTGCAAGCCGCTGCGCTCGCGCCCCCTGTACCGCCGCCGCCCGCCGCGAAGGCGGAAAGTGAAGTCAAAGTCACCACATCGGCAACCACGCTAACACCTACCAACAAGGATTCCGCCAACGATCCCGTGAAGGAGCGCATCCTGGCCCTGGTTGCGGAAAAGACCGGCTATCCGCAAGATATGTTGGACTTGGACCTCGATCTCGAAGCCGACCTCGGAGTTGACACGGTCAAGCAAGCCGAGATGTTCGCGGGTATCCGCGAGATCTACAACATCCCGCGCGACGAGAACCGCAAGCTGCGGGATTATCCGACATTGGCGCACGTCATCCGGTTCGTGTATGACAAGCGTCCCGACCTGGCCGCTGCGGCGCCGGTTCCGGCAACACCGAAGGCAACGGAGAAGACTGAGCCCATGGCCCCGGCACCTCCGGCCGCTCCTCTGGCCGCTCCTGCGAAAGACGGCGCGGGAGATTCCGTGAAAGAGCGCATCCTGGCGCTGG
>JBEKWX010000507.1:0-2732 GCA_049512675.1 Terriglobales bacterium
TTCGAAGCCACATCGAAGTGCGACGGATCGGCCCCGTCCCGCATCATGATGGTCCGGATCCACTGGCTCGTATACACCGGAACCGTGCTCTTCTCCACCACCACCTTGTACCCATCGACGCCGCCGGAGATTTCCCGCGCCACCGACTCTACATAGGAAAGATCAGCGTCCCCGCTTTCGGTCGGCGGTGTCCCGACCGCGATGAACACGACTGCGCTCTCCCGTGTGGCCGCCTGCAAGTCGCCGGAAAACTTGATGCGCTGTCCCCGGTGCCGCGCCAGCAGTTCGGGCAGAAATCTTTCGTGAATCGGTACCTCGCCGTTCCTCAGTGCGGCGAGTTTCTCCCCATCGTTATCGACCAGTACAACCTCGTGTCCCAAATCCGCAAAACACACTCCCGTGACCAACCCGACATATCCGGAACCGACCACTGCGATGCGCATAGCGAGCTTTCTCCTTGAATTTGCATTTGCACCTCCGGCTCGTCGGTGTGCACTTCCTAATGTAGCAGCCTTCCCACGCTTGACAGCATCTCTATCGTCGGTGCCGCATCCACCGAACCCAGGAATGGGAATTCAAATCTCACAAGAAATTGGTGACCGCCATCACCGCCGCAAAGTCCGCGAGCCCGTGTGTGGACCTCCCAAGATAACCATCGCGCAGGGAAACGCCTGTTAACCCGCTTGCGGGAGAACAGCTAAACTACAAGGGTCGACTCCTCATGACCAGATTTGCTGCAATTTTGTTCTTTTGCGCGATGCCGCTCTTCTGCCAGAGCAATAGCGGCGAATTACGCCTCAAAGTGACCGATCCAGTCGGGCTTGCAGTGAAAACCACAGTTCAGATCAGCAGCAAGGCGAATGGTTACCGAAATACTCTGGCAACGAGCGATGAGGGTCGCTTGAATGTGCAGCGCCTGCCTTACGGCATCTATCAGCTCGAAATTGAGCAACCTGGCTTCGCGGGAATATCCGAATCTGTTGACATTCATTCCTCAATTCCGACCGAATACACAGTCCAACTCAAGCTGCCATCGGTGAACCAGGCGCTAACTGTGAGTGCGACCAATACGTTGATCAATCCCGATCAAGCTGGCGCCGTTAATCAGATTGGTTCCGACCTCATCCAAAACCGGCTCAGCTCGATCCCGGGCCGTTCCTTGCAGGATCTGGTGAATTCGCAGCCCGGCTGGCTGTACGAGGGAAATGCTGTGCTCCATCCGCGCGGCTCGGAATATCAGACACAATTTGTGGTCGATGGCATTCCGCTGACCGACAATCGTTCGCCCAGCTTCGGACCGGCAATTGACGCGGACGACATGCAATCGCTGAGCATTTATACCGCAGGCATTCCCGCGGAATACGGCAGAAAAATGGGAGGCGTGGTCGAGGTGAACACGCTGCAAGATGCGCAGCCAGGTTTCCACGGCCAGTTAGTGCTTTCCGGCGGCAGCTTTGATGCGGCCGCCGCTGCGGCACAGGGGCAGTACGTCTGGGGAAAGAATACCTTCGGCGCCAGCGCCAGTGGCAGCATGACGGACCACTATCTGAATCCCGTTGTTCCGCAAAATTTCACGAATGCAGGTACGTTGGGAGATTTTTCCGTCAACTACGAGCGCGACTTGACGCCGAAAGATCGCTTAAGGTTTATCGTCCGCCATGAACTCGCACGTTATGAAATTCCCAATGAGCAAGTGCAAGAGAACCCGCAACTCCTGCCTACGATTGGCCAGCCTGCGCCTCCGCCGGGGACTCCCCCTCAGCTCCAGACCGCAGGCAATTTCGAGACGATGGGAAGCGCTTCCTATCAGCATATTTTCTCGCCCAACGTTCTCGTCGATGTCCGCGGCATGGTCCGCGACAACTCCAACGACTTCTATTCCAACCCCTTCTCCTGGCCGATAATTGTCTTCCAGCACAATGACTTTAAAGAAGGATATTTCAAGAGCTCCGTCTCCATTCACCACGGCGATCACGAATGGAAAGCCGGCATCGAATCCGACAACATCTTCCTCCACGAAAATTACAGCGACATCATCACCGCCAATCAGACTCCGGATCCGATTACCGGTACGTGTTTTCCTTTCGACTGCGACACCGCTCCCACCTTAAGTTTTCTTGGCAGCCGTCCCGGCATCGAACAGGCCGCTTTTGTTCAGGACCTCATCCACTTCGGCAACTGGACCATCAACGCCGGCCTGCGCTGGGACCACTACCAGTTACTTCTCAATCAAAACGCCGTCAGCCCGCGTTTCGCCCTAGCTCATTATTTCCCCACGGCTAATCTGATGGTCCACTTCTCCTACGACCGCATCTTTCAAACCCCGTCGTTCGAGAACATCCTGCTCGCCAGCTCCTCCCAGGTGCAATCCTTCGAACCCACTGTTCTGCGCCTGCCGGTGCAACCTTCGCACGGCAACTATTTCGAAATCGGCGCCAGCAAAAGCTTCTTCAGCCAATTCCGCTTCGATGCTAACGTTTTCCGCCGCGCCGTCAACAACTACGCCGACGACGACGAAATTCTTAACACCAGCATCAGCTTCCCCATCGCATTCGAAAAAGCCATCCTCTACGGCGCTGAAGGCAAGCTCGAACTCCCGCACTGGAAGCGCTTCTCCGGCTTCATCAGCGAATCCTACATCGTCGGCAACGCCTGGTTTCCCGTAACCGGCGGTCTTTTACTCGGCGAGGAAAACACCGTCGCTGCTACGACACTCACGGGCCATTTCCCCG
>JBEKWX010000508.1:0-2727 GCA_049512675.1 Terriglobales bacterium
ACGATGAACAGATAAAACGTGATTCCACCCATGCCCCAGGTGAAACTGTAGCGCACGGCGTCGCGATTGATCTTCGCCGGATGAAGATGCAGGAAGACGTTGGAAAGCACGCCCAGAGCCCGGTTGCGCGGCGTGTCATCGTGCTTATGGCGGAAGATCGAGGTGAAGACCTCGGTCTTGGTTGGTTTCTTGAGCCCCTCGATCTGTTCCTTCGCTTTGGTCGGCAGATCGGCCCTTAAGGATTGAACATCCTCTTGCAGACCGGACTTCAATCGTTCGAGCAGGCCAATTTCTTTGCCGTTTTTTCCGTTCCCATTTTCTTCAGGCATCGTTTCCTCTGACCAGGACTTACAGCGCTCCAATTACACGGGCAAGAAAGATCCATCATCATTGAACTGGCTGGGCTGCCCCTTCGGCCACTGGTAGAGTCGCGACACATCTACCAGGATCTGACCGTCCGGAGATTTTTCGACGTGGGCGCGGTCCATGGGACGCGGCGCCGGACCCTCAAAGTTGACCCCTTCGCTGTCGTAGCCACTACCGTGGCACGGGCATTTAAATTTGTTCTCGCTGGCCTTCCAGTCCGGCGTACAGCCCAGATGCGTGCAGCGCGCGTAAATCACGAACAAGCGATCGGGAGTGCGGTCCACCCAGATGCGGTACTTCTGCTGAAACTTGGTGTCCACCCCCAGACCGTATTCCTCGGGATAGCCGATTTTGAAGCTGGTCGCGGGCTCGAATAGAGTGCGCGGCAGGAAAAAGCGGAAGAATGCGATGAACCACGCGGTGAGGAAGGCAGCTACCGTACTCCACACCAATCGCCGGCGTTGCTGATTGACCGCATTGTCTTCCGGACCGACAGAGGCTACTCCTGCGCCCGCCACTGCTTTGGAGGTCCCCACCGCCGGTGTACCGACATATTTGGTCGCCTCGCCGCCGCGTGCAACGGAAGTAGCCGCGGAAGCAGTTACAGTTGCCGCCGCAGGTCGAGGAGCAGAAGCTGAGGTCGCCGCCGCGGCAGCACTCGGAGCGGCCGCCGCCGGAGCGCTCGCTGCCGGAGCACTCGCCGCCGGCGTGAGTGGTTCTCCGAGCAGGGCTGTAATTTCAGCGTCGTTGAGTGCCGGCAAACCTTTGCGACCGCGATGCGCCTGTTCCGCTGCGATGCTGGATTTACTCCACTTCTTTCCGGCCGCAACCCACTTTGCGACTTCCTCGCTGATCGCACCACTGGGTGCGCTCGTGGCCGCAGCCGCAACTGGAGATGCTGGTGCCGCCGCGGGAGCAGATGGCGCCGGAGCCGGTGGGGACCCCGTTGAGGCTGGCGCTGAGGCGGCATCGCCGCTCTCCCACGGCATGGGCTGGCCAGCCTTCAACGCTGCAATATCTGCATCGCTGAGTAGCGGCAGGCCTTCGCGCTGTCGGCAGGCCTGCTCCATCGCTATGAGCGAGTTGCTGAGTTGCTTTCTCGGCCAAGGCGGAAGATGCCCGAGCAGGCCATTCACGACGCTCTTGGGTGAGTCGTCTGCCATTTGTACTTGTTCCCCTGTATTGGATCCCGAGCCTACCCACAGTTAAGACTCGGGGTTCGCCCCACCTTGCGTCCGGAAAAGTATAGTACACTATTTCCCACTTGGGATGAAAAGTCCGGCACAAGGACAGTCAACTCCACCTTCAATTCCGGTTAGGCAATGGCAACTCTGAGTCCTCCAGTAACGGCGCACGTGCCGCAAACGGGTAAGCATGGGGGCAGCTCTCTTCCTCCCGTTTATGGTGGTGGCGGCGACGGCAGACGCGGTGATGGCTCTCCCGATTATGGGTCGCGTCTGCGGCGCGCCCGCCTTGGACTGGCGGTGGCCATCGCTCCCATCGTAATGCTGTTTGTTGCCTTCACCAGCGCCTATATCGTGCGTCAGGGCCTGCCCACGCTCGACGAAAAAAACCATATTTACGTTCGTGATTGGACTCCAGTCAGCCTGCCGGTTGGGCTGCTTCTGGTAAACACCGGATTGCTCTTGCTCAGCAGTATTGCAGCAGAATTGGCCCGTCGGCAGATCACGCGCCAGGCCGTATTAGCGCCAGTTAGCTCCATCCCCGGCGTTTCTCTCGGCCCGGGAAGAGGCTTCCCCTGGCTCGGAATTACGGTCGTGCTTGGTGGCGGCTTTCTGACCGGCCAGTGGATCGCGTGGCGTCTGCTGGCCGAGCGCGGCTTTTACCTGGCAACAAGCGCCAGCAGTTCCTTCGTGTATTTGCTCACCGCGACTCACGCCGTCCATCTCATGGGCGGCCTGCTCGTGTTACTCTACGCCGCAACCGGTTCCCTGCTCCATAAGCCGGTTGAAGCGCGGCGCATCGTGGTGGACGTGACCGCCTGGTATTGGCATTTCATGTTTCTGCTGTGGGTCTACATTTTTGCTCTTATGTGGTTTGTCCGGTAGCTAAGCCTGTTCGCGGGGGATGGTAACCATGGGCAAAGCGTTCGCCATAGTGGTGACGATCATCACCACTGTCTCTGTCGCAATCTTTATCTCACGCCATTGGTGGTTTCCCGAAGTTGCCTCGGCTCATGGTGGCGCGATGGACCACCAGTTCGTGGAGACCTTCGTCGGCGCAGCCATTGGATTCATCCTCGCCCAGTTGGGTCTGGCTGCCTTTGCCTGGAAATACGGAGAGCGGAAGGGCGTGACCCGTCCGATCCGCATCTTCCCCGGCGGGGCGAAATGGCTGGTC
>JBEKWX010000509.1:0-2721 GCA_049512675.1 Terriglobales bacterium
GAAGGATCGGCGAGCATTCTCAGCAGAGCTTCATGGAATCCGGCGCCGGATGTGTCCTGCCCCATCACCCAGGCGTCAGTGTTGCGCACCTCTTCGACAGGATGCGAGGCCAGGCGGATAGCATCGGGATACCAGCGGGTGACGCTCGCGTCGTGGCGGCTCATGCGCTCACCGATCTGTACCAGCGCGTGCTGAATGTGCCGGGGATGATTCTCGTCTTGCAGATACTCGGCCAGTTGTATATCGGAGAGCTGGCGGCCGAACCAGGTGTTCCACCAGAACAGGAACGGCATGAGGACGATCAGCCACGCGGTCAGGAAGAAGAGCAGCCGGTTGCGCGTGGACATGCGGGGACGGGGCTTGGCTGGAGGGCTGGGGGGCGTGCTTGCATCAGAGGAAGATTGCGGAGTTGCATCGGGGAGAACGGGCATGGGATCACGGAAATATAGCAGAAAGCGGGTTTCGCAGAAGCCGCAGCAATCTTTTCGCGATCTCGGCGGCGGTTTAGGCCTTTCCGATCGTTACTCGACCACATCTGCATCGAGCACGCGGTCCTGCTCCAGATAGTGGGAGACGGCGTATTGGGCTAGAAGCGGCGTCTGGAGCCGGATCTCCGCGCCGATCCATTCCCCTTTGTGGTGGGGCTCGTTGAGCGGATGATTGCAACGCCCGCCACTGCCAAATTGGGGACCGAAATCGGCACTCTGGATCTGGTCAAACTGCTTCAGTTCGCGCCAGCCTTCATCACCCACCGTGCCAGCAACGTCAATCTTTAATCTGACGATAGCCATAGACGAAACCATTCACCTTCGAGACTCGTTTCTTAAGAATCTGCGATTCGCATTTTAGCTGGCAAGCAAACATCTTACACGGCATTTTGGATGTCGACAGAAATGCTATCGATCTTCATTAAGGAATAACGGACGTGTGCGAAGCACTTAAGGGTCCTTGATTTGGTGTCAGATATTCTGTTCCCAGGTTGCACGAATTGCTTTCAGCATGGCCGGATAGATAATCCATCTTCGGAACGGATCGATTAAGCCCATGTAGAACGGCGTAATCCACGTTCTCTTGCGCACGTAGACCGCAAAGTAGAATCGATAGCTATCGGCCTTTTCAGCGAGGGCGCTGAGGGCCGCAGCATGGACAGTACGATTCTGTATTTCAAGTAGCTGTTCGTTTTCGAAACGATAGACAACCCGGAACAGTCCTTCTGGCGTTCCAGACAAGACAAAAGAACGGGCATGATCCTCTGGCGTTAGGCGACTTCCAAACGAGGCTGCCATGGCATCCTTCGGTTCGGCCTCAAGTCGAAAAATGCGCCCAAGAAAAAGCCGAAGACGGATAAGCGCGCGGGCCACTGGCGGAAGTCTGGTGATTCCTCCCTCCCTCGCCCGGCGAAGAAATTCAGAAAGGGTAACGCCGTCGCGGTGCGCAGGTAGGTCAACCGCCCAAACGTCGTGCAGCGGGACGTCGGCGAGAAACGTATGCGCGCGAAGCGGTAGCGCGTAAAACTCCGTTGGAGAAATCTGCGGCATCTCTTATTCCAACTCGTGCAGCGAATAGCGCACTACCGCCAGGATCGAGTTAGATAGTCGGCCAACGATAGCGATATCAGAATCGCGAGAAAGAAGAAGCCGGAGACGACTACGGCGCCGGTCAGCTTTTCGCTTGCTCCTTTGACGTGCATGAAGAAGAGCACGACTACCGTGGCCTTGATGCTGGCGATCGTGAGCGCGATGATGGGGTTGAAAGGACCGAGGTTCACAAAGGCGGCGCCGACCGTTGTTACCGTCCCGACGAGCAGGCCGATGCCAATGGCTATGTAGAATCCTTGCGAGTGAGTAGTGTGTTCTTCGTGTTCCGACATATAGAAGTTCTCAGTTCTCAGCTGTCAGTTCTCAGTCCATTGTCACGAGTGCCGGCTGATCAGATACAACAACGGGAACAAATAAATCCATATGATATCGACCAAGTGCCAGTATAAGCCGGCGTTTTCTACAGGCGTGAAGTAGCCGGGACTGTAATGTCCTTTCCATGCAAGGACAGCCAGAACGGTAAAAAGACCGCAGCCGATAATCATGTGCAGGGCGTGCATTCCGGTCATCGCGAAATAGAGGGAGAAAAAAAGCTCGGCTTCCCTCGGGTTGACCGGGATTTGCTTGCCATTGTCGTCGAACTTGTCCGTAAAGTTGAAGGTCGGGCCGGGTACGTGGTGCCTCTCGAATTTTTCTCGATACTCGAAACCCTTGATGACGAGGAAGGTCATGCCGAGCAATACGGTAACGACAAGGTAGCCGACCAGCACTTTGCGCTTGCCTGCCTCCGCCGCTTTCACCGCCAACACAACCGTAACCGAACTGACGATCAGGACGGCGGTATTAGTGGCTCCCATCCAAATGCTGAGCTGCTGGCTTCCGGCTGCGAAGGCGTTGAAGTGGGCGAGGCGGTAGATGAGGTAGGCGCAGAACATGCCGCCGAAGAACATGATTTCGGTCACCAGGAAAAGCCACATGCCCAGCGAGGCGGCGTTCTTCTGCTGCTGAGCGTCGGCGAAGTGGTGGCGCAGCGCCGGATTGTGAGCTTCGTGTGCCATCGTCGTCACTGGACCGGTGGTCGATTGGCTATCGTGCAACGGGAGCCCTCCGTTCCCAGGGTGGTATCTCGTCGTAGTTATAGGCTTCCCAGGTGACCACCGGCGTCTCGTCAAAATTAAAAGTG
>JBEKWX010000510.1:0-2716 GCA_049512675.1 Terriglobales bacterium
GTTCCTCCTGGCGATTACGAAATTGTTGCCTGGCATGAGGGATGGAAGGTGGTTGGCCAGAACGCTCTCTATGACCTCAAGACCCAAGTTCGCGTGAACCATCCCGTTTTCTCCGACCCCGTGATCTGGAGTAAGCCGGTAACGGTTCCTGCCCGCTCCGCCGCAGAGGTGAACTTTACCCTCGAGCAAAACACCCGGCAGATGCCCCAAGGGCATTGAGGTCTCTAGCAGGTTGCGGAAAAACTAGTGTTTCGTATCAGGGTATCGCTTTAGCGATACCGTAAGTCCGGCGAAATCAGACGCCCCTTCAGGGGCCGCGCATCGAGAATCGACTTTTTCCGCAGCCTTCTAGTCCAGGTAGTTGGCGTAACATCGCCTCTCTGACAATCGAGAACGGTGTTTGGCCTGCAGCAGGGTCAACGCACTTGCCATCAACTCGCCATCAAAACTACGCTGTTCTGAGATTGCAAATGAGCTGTGCCCAGCGGCGCGGACCAACGGCGGAATCTTTTTTCCACTACCCAATATCGAAACAAGCGGGCAAAATCAAGCATGCAGGTGCGTGCTAGTCCGGCGCTGGACTTGCTCCACCGTCAGTTTCACGGTCGCCACCGTCAAAGCTTTCGTAACGCCGGCGCGCCGCTTCTGCATGAAAGGTAACCGGACCATGGATGACAAGCATTACCGCGCCCGTATTACCAGGCGCGTCGATTTCGCGCCTGACCTCTGGATGATCCGCATTGATCCCGGGGCGGAATTCCGGTTCACGCCGGGGCAATACGCCACCCTTGGCGTCGAGCGTGACACGCGCCGCGTGGAGCGGGCGTACTCGATCGCCTCTTCGCCCTACGAAAAGGAACTCGAATTTTTTTTCGAATTGGTGCCGGAAGGCCTCACCACCCCGCCCCTGCACGATCTTCAGCCCGGGGACGAGGTGCTCATGCGCAAGGTGGCCAAGGGGCTTTTTGCCCTGGAAACTTCCCAGCCCGCGCGCAAGAAACACCTTATGCTCAGCACCGTGACCGGTGTGGCGCCGTTCGTCAGCTACGTGCGGACGCTGTTCACGGATTGGAAAAAGGGCAGTTTCACCGGCGATCACAGCCTGTTTCTGCTGCACGGCGTCAGCCGCTCCTGGGAGTTCGGGTACCGTGAGGAACTGGAGAAGTTGGCCGAGCAGGCGCCCTGGTTCACCTACGTGCCTACCATCAGCCGCCCCTGGGAGGATGCGGGTTGGAAGGGTGAGGTCGGCCGCGTGGACGAGCTGATACGCAAGTATGCCGACCACTGGGGATGCACGGCGGCCAACAGCATCGCGTATCTGTGCGGACATCCGGGGATGATCGAGCACGGCAAGGGCATCTTGAAACGCATCGGATTTCAAAAAGAGAACTTCAAAGAAGAGGTCTACTGGATACCGGCGAAGAAGGCTGGATAGGGCTCTCCCGGAAGCATTGGGACTAGATCACGCTCAAGCGTGGCGGCACCCGAACTCTACCAATTGCGGTCAGAGTCAGCTGCGTCAGCGGCCTGCCTGAACTGATGGCGTTTGCGATAAACAATAAAAATCATGCCGACCGACATCAGGGTTGGAGGGACGATAAGAATCAGAATTCCACTGCGCAAGGCCTGAATCATTCGAGCGCCGGCGGACGCCGCCTGCGTATAACAGAGCGCGCAACTCTGGGAGAAGGCTGGGAGCGGCGCGGCGAGCATGACCAGCGCAATCAGCGCAATACCAACAAGCAGGAACGGTCTCTCGACTCGCATCTTTGCTCTTAACTTTTTGCCTAACATCGCTACCTCCAATCGCCGTTCCCTTACATAAGTCATTTTGCAAATGGTGCGCCGGTAACCATCCGGAAGCTGTCGGTCCACCCATATTGCATCCCCAGCAGGACAGAGACCGTAAAGATAACGACAAACCACAGAAAGGCTCGCTTTTCCGACCAAAGATGCATGAAGAACAACATTGCCAGCCCCGCCTCGACGATGGCGACCACCAGCATGCGGGTGAACATTTGTGATGCGTCGATCTTCTGATAGGCAATTACGAATTGCAAGCCGGCCAAAGCCAACAGGCAAACATAGACGGCCAGGTCTTTCCCGATTCCGGTACTCTTGTGCTGTTCCGCTGTGGTCATAGCATTCTGCTCCCAAGCTGCTTGAACTAGTGGGCGAGATTCAAAAGGTAGACCAACGGTACGACGAACATCCAAACCAGATCCACGAAGTGCCAGTAGAGGCCCAAAATCTCGATGTCATCGGCATTATAGCGGCCGCCCTTGTAGCGCACACCCACAACGACTAGAGCGATTACGCCGCAGGTAACGTGCGTGAGATGCAAGCCCGTGATGCTGAAAAATGACGCCCCGAACAATCCCGTTCCCCAGGGATTCTTAAACATGGTCATGCCTTCGCCGATGAGCCCCAGCCATTCACGAACATGCAGCAGGGCGAAACCAATACCCAGAGCCGCGGTGATCATGGTCCAGCGGAAGGCCCCGGCGTTGTCCCCCGCTCGCGCCGAGCGCAGTCCGATCAGCATGGTCAAGCTGCTGGTCAGAAGAATGAAGGTCATGAGCGCCACGTTGTTTATGCTGTGAAACGGTCTGGGCCAGTTGGGCGTCCCGTTGCGCAGAAATCCATAAGCCACCAGGCACGCCGCAAACGTCATGGTGTCGGCGATAATGAACAGCCACATCGCCAGCTTTTTTGT
>JBEKWX010000511.1:0-2714 GCA_049512675.1 Terriglobales bacterium
AGAAACCCTGTCAGCACGGTCTGCGACAAGAAGTCGGCCAGGAAGCCGAGCTTGAGGACTCGGGCCAGCAGCAGAAATCCGGCGGTGAGCAGAGCGACCGTCGATGCCAGCGCCACATATCTCGCGCTTGCGACGGGCGCCATGCCCGCAAGCTTCCCGGCAACAATGGCAGCGGTTGCCGAATCAGCAGCGACCACCAGGTAGCGCGAGGAACCAAACACCGCAAATGCCAGCAGCGGAAGCAACAGCGTGTAAAACCCCGTGACCACCGGCATGCCGGCAATCTTGGTGTAGCCCAGCGCCTGCGGGATGTTCATCGCCGCCAGTTGGAATCCGGCCAGGGCATCGCGAGCCGCTCCCGCGCGAGTAACCGGCCTTATGCCCTGAAACAGACGGAGCCAACCGCCACTCCGTGATTGCGGTGCGCGTTGACTGGGTTGCAGGTGATCTGGTCCCGGCGGTAGTGTGGGTTGTGTGCTCATGGTCACTGCAAAATCTCTCTGCCTCAATTCCTCACTGTTAAGACGGAGCAGCCTGTGCCGCACACTACTTCATAGGCCCCCGGCATGTGGGACTTTATATCGATATGGGTTGAGCGATGCAAGCCCAGAATGATCGCCGAAGTGATTGGCCGACGAGATGGCATAGGGCAGAGCACGTAAAGAAGTCCGCCCTGATTTCCTGGAGGATGGGGATGCCGGGGTTCAAATCTCCAAGACGTTCCTGGTGGGCGGCTCCCGCCAGAATCAGAGCCGCCCAGAAGGTTTTCAGTTATTTCGCTGCATCGATTCGATGTACTTATCTAGGTTATTGATACGCAACTGAACTTCGGAGGAATGTGCCTGGCTCATACCCCAGAAGAGTTCGCTCCAAACCGGCATCTCCTTCGAGCCGTGTGCCGGCAAGCGTACGTCACCCACTATCGCGCTTCTAACGCGATCATAGGGATAATTGTTTTCGTTCTTTCTGGCCAGAATCGTGAGATCCGGTGGTGGGACTCTTAGCGCCTCAGCCGCTGGACCGTTTCCATTGCCTTCTTTGCCGTGGCAGACGGCGCAATACGCGGTGTACATCTCTTGACCCGACGCAGGCGATGTCGGCTGCACTGGCACATACTTGATCTGCTTTTGCTGAGATTCACCAATTGCGGCAAGAGCAAGGAAGAGAACAACGAGTGAAAAGACTCTGCGAATGAACATCGCTCCCTCCTTTCCCCGCACCTGAACAAGACGCGGTACTTAAGGGTTGACTTCGGGAGTTCTGTGAAGGATCCCCATCCCTCTACATTCATTATCCGCCTTTTGCGGGTGTCTAGCGCAAATTAGTAGGGCGCATAAGTTATTGCTACTAAAAGGATTGGCCCGTTGAAAAAACTTCCACCAAGGAACTCTCGCCTCATCGAGGCGACCATGGCAATGGTTGTCCCGGCCGTGCTCAGTTTCTCACACGGCGCAGTGACATGTATCACCGCATCGGAACTGGGAATGAGTATAATTTTTGGCAAGCGAGCAGTGAGAAGACACTGTCCGCCTGAATCTGCAGCGGCGAAAAGAAACTCCTGCATTTGGCCGCGACGTTCTGTGGCCCCCCATCAGCCTATTCGTGAGTTCCACCTCGATAAGGAGAGGTATGGCTCAAGGCCCCCAACCGTTTGCCCGTCGTCCACCGTCAGCAGAATGGAAGCGCATGGCCGTGCTCGTGCAGGCGGCATCGCAGGCTCTGGTGGTGGTGAAGGGCGTCACCTTCCTGGAGGAGGTATTTTATGGCTGATTTATATACCTGCAGCTGCGGCAACCAGACCTGGGAAATCTTCGACACGGGCGTGCGCTGCACGGCGTGCGAGATGGAGTATGTCACGCCCCACACATCAGTGTCGGAGTTCAATTCCACGGTCACGCACGAACTGGAAGAGGAACTGGCCGAGTGACCCTCCGCAGTCATACCGAGGTGTCACGTGATGTTTCCCCCCGACCTCAGGCTGCAGGAGCATCCCCACTCCCGATGCGTGAGGGCAACATCGAAGCCGGAGACGGCGGCGTCTGACAGAATTCTTGCGGGCACTGTGCCTCCGGCTTCAGAAGGAGGTTGTTCATGCCAACTGCAATTGCTCCAACCCGCGTTAAACTGCAAAACATCCTGTTCGCCACGGACTTCAGTGCATCCTCGCAATTAGCTCTGTCCTATACCCTCAACCTGGCGCACCGCTACGATGCTGAGGTGTACGTGGTGAACGTGCTCCCGCACCTGCCGTTTGTCGAAACGCCGCAGCCCGATCCGGAGCAGATCAGGTTGTTGGCCCAACAACAACTAACTGCCTTGATGGGCTCGCAGTCGTTCAGGGGCGTTCGACACAAGGAACTGATCGAGGAGGGCGAAGTCGAGAAAGTGCTCCACACCTTGGTCTGGAAACATGAGATTGACCTCATCGTCATTGGCACCCACGGCCACAAGGGACTCGGGAAAGTGCTGATGGGCTCGGTGGCAGAAGAGGTCTTTCGCAATGCCGAGTGCCCCGTGCTCACGGTGGGTCCGCATGCGACCCGCTGGGAGATCGACGGCAAACTGCGGCACATTCTGTATGCCACCGACTTCGGGCCAGAGTCGGTGCACGGTCTGCCCTACGCCATATCCCTGGCAGAGGAGAATCGGGCTCGCCTGACCCTCCTGCATGTGGCGCCCGAACCTGGTTTCGTTCTGCCAGAACCACAGCCCGG
>JBEKWX010000512.1:0-2710 GCA_049512675.1 Terriglobales bacterium
CAAAGACCAGTCCCTTTTGATCCATGACCGGGTGCTCTTTGGGAGCGGGAAACGTTTTGCCCGCAATGGCGTCGACGTAAACCACCGACTGGCCCTTCATTCCAGTAACTTTTCCCTCGATATCGCCGGCCGACGCTGCGATGCACAACCCGGCTATCAGTCCCGCCAGTATGAATCCCTTGTGTCTCATTGCGTTGTTCTCCTTTGCATTTGTGATTCGTAAATTGCTAATGTGCGTGTCAGAAAAGGAATTTCGCATCCAGATAAACGGTATTGTTGGCGCTCGCGTTGCGACCGAAACTATCGTAGTTGGTCGCGCCGCCGTTGAAGCGAGTATACGCGGTATATTGGGCGGCGAGTTGCAGATTCTGCCACGGCCAATACGAGACGTTTGCGATATATCCGGCGCTTCTCGGGTCGCCATTGGCACTGCCGGTCACCGGATAGGGCGTATACAGCGTAGTATCGGCCGTGCCCTGGGTAATGAACCAAGCGAAAGTGCCCGACAAGCGATTGCCGAAATGGAATTCCACGTTGGGCATAAAAGTGTTCAGATGGTGCCCGCATGGTGGCTGCCCGGTAGTGCCGCATCCAGGAAGGGCGGATGCCAACTGGGAATTTTCGCGGATATACGTGCCGCGCAGCGATAGCACGTCCTTCCGGAATAATGTCCGATCATACTGCGTGTCCACGGCCCAATCCGTGTACGAATCAAAGGTGTCACTCGCCCCGCCATTGATCACGTTGTTGGTGCTCTTCATGTGCATTCCATAGGTGCCGATTTCAAACTGCGTCGTCCCGGTCGATTCCTGCCAAGCGACACGCCAGTATGGCGCAACCCCGACGATGTTGTGTGTAAAGCCAATTCCTGGATTCGGCTGGGGACCGCCCACGTGGTCCGAACGATAAAGCTCCAGGTTCAGATACAGATGACTATCCCACATCGCATAGCCGCCGAATCCTGCGACGTCCTGGGCCAAACCACCATTAATGATGGGGGTGGCGGCGGGAGTGGGTGCAGTATTGCTGGCGATCCACGGGTAACCCCACGCCGGCGTACTATTCCAGAGGTCCTCGACGGTCGGATTGTTGTTGAGGTCCAAGCCGTAAACCAGTTCCTTGCCACTCACCTTCGTCTTATTCGCGTAGCGGATATCTGTATTATCGCTGGTGAAATGGTCGGCTTGGGTTTCGTAAGTGACTTGAAGAAAGCTGCCTACGTTGCTTGTCCATGCCCCAGCCAGGAAGAGCGATATATCTTGAGGGACTTGAAAACTGCCATTCTGGGTCGGCGTCAGCGTATACGTCGGTGGAGTCGTTGGATTGGCGGCTACGTTCGGCACCGGTGAATCGGTGTTGGTAAATGACGCCTCAAACATTACGGAAAGAGGCAGCGAAGCCAGAAGATTAAGCGCTGCGTGCGATTTGCTTCCATCCGATGTCACGGTTTTGGTCTGATCCCCTCTGTCAACGTAGCCGAGCAGCTTGAACCTCCGTCCGCCAGGGTTGAGTTCCGGAGGCGTGTAATGGCAGCCACTGCACGCCAAGCCCGTTTGCCGCGCATAGCTAGGAACCGCCGACGCGCTGGGCGGATTCAATGCCGCAAAAAACAGCAGCACCGTGATTGGAACGGTCGCAAGAAAAGAAACCGCCACTTTTTTTGTCTGGAATCTCATTTTTTGTGTAGAAAACAGCGCTGATTGTTGCCGTATGTCCATTTTGATCGCCTCCCTTGGCGGCCCGAAGGCTAGGTCATTGGCCCCACTGTCTTAACTAAGACGCTACTGATTCGTTAGCTGGGCAAACAGTGACTTTCGAGGTTCGCCCGCTCGTCGATCAGCGTGGATTTTCAGTTCACCTGCCGCGACGACTTGCGCAAGGACGTTTCACACCATCGCCTCACTGGACCCGAAGCGGCCACGGATTTCTTGGAGGAACGTTGCCCGAGATCCGCCCGCAGGAGTCTTGCCGTCCTGTCAAACTCACGCGGCAATCCGCTCCGAGAGTAGAAGGCAAGCATGTCTCGGCAGTATGATGTTTTCGGCTTCCGATGCGCCCCACGCCGATCATCATCGGGCTCCAGTTGGTGGCTGCCCTCGTTTTCTTTCTAGGGCTGCTGCTATGGCTGTCGGGCGATTGGCGCTGGGTGGAGGGCTGGATCTTCGGCGTCTGGTGGGTTTCCTTCGCTGCCTTCATTTTCTTGTGGCTTCGCTACCGGGACCCTGCGCTGTTTGCCGAGCGCTTCCGCATGCCGGGCAGCGGCGGCGAATCGCGCTCCGATTTGGCTATCCTCATCGGGCTAAAAGTGTGCGGCCTCGCGTGGCTCGTTGTGCCGGCGCTGGATGTGCGATTCGGTTGGACACCCCGTCTACCGCTGTGGAGCGAAGTATGCGGAGGTATCTTGCTCCTCGGGGGTAGTTTTCCCTTCTTCCGCGCGTTCACCGATAACACCTTTGCGTCGCAGATGGTGCGAATTCAGAGCGAGCGCGGCCAGCATGTCATTGACACGGGCGTCTACGGCTTTGTTCGCCACCCCATGTATCTTGGGGCAAGTCTAGTGTTCGTTGGTGGCGCGTTGCTGCTCGGCTCCATTTCCGGCCTTCTCTTAGCCCTCGCCCTGGTCGGGCTGCTCGTTGTGCGCATCTTTGGCGAGGAGAAGCTGTTGGCACGCGATCTGGAGGGCTACAAGGAGTATCTCCAGAAGGTGCGT
>JBEKWX010000513.1:0-2703 GCA_049512675.1 Terriglobales bacterium
ACGATGCAGATGATCTGCGATCTCTCGAACGCGGTGCTGCTGGTGGCGCAGACCGATGTCGTATCCCTGTGGAGCGCTGGCCGGATTCAGGCGTTCCTGCAGGAAGGAGCGGGCCGCGATCGGCTGCGGGTCGTGCTCAACCGTTACAAGAAGATTCCCGGCTTCACCGACGAGGACGTGGAGAAAGCCACCAATTGCAAGGTGCTATGGAAGGTGCCCAACAACTTTCAGGTCATCGGGCCGGCAATTGACAAGGGCAGTCCGGTCGCCGCGCAGGGGAATCACGACCTCGGCCGCTCCTACCAGGGTCTGGCTGCGGAACTCGCCGGCGCGACTACGTCCGGCGAAGGCGCTCTCTCGCTGCTCTACCAGCACGACAAGGGCGACGGCAAGCAACGAGCCGGCGGCCCACTGATCGTGTCGCCCATGCGCGCCGGGCAGTAGATTCCACTTTTCAATCAATGCAAGTCCGGGTTTTACTTCTGCATTCTGACTTCCGACCTCTGCATTTTCCTACCTTTGTTAGAATCAGGGTTCGCCAATGACGCCGAGAATCGTTGAAATTCTTTATCAGATGATCGCCTTCCTGTTTGCGATCAGCGTGCACGAGTCCGCCCATGCCTGGACCGCGTCACGCTGTGGCGATCCCACGGCCCGCATGCTGGGGAGGGTTTCGCTGAACCCGATTCGACACATAGATCTGTTTGGCACGATCATACTGCCGCTGGTCGCGGCCCTAACCGGATTCACCGTGCTCGGCTGGGCCAAGCCCACACCAATCGACCCGAGGAACTTCCGCAGTCCGGTATTCGATGACATCCTGACGTCGGTGGCTGGACCAGTCAGCAACTTCATCGTCGCCGCCGGTGCGCTTCTGCTGCTGGGCGGCATCTCCCTTTCATCGGCCTCCGGACACACTCTTGTCGGGGAACTGGTGGCGGGAGGCGGCAGCGCTGCTTCCGGTTCGGCATTGGCGTTCGTGGCTATGCTGCTGTTTGCACTTATGAAAGTCGACGTCGTTCTGGCGATCTTCAACCTGATCCCCATCCCACCCCTTGATGGCAGCCACGTGCTGCGCCATTTCTTGCCAGATTCAGCGCGAATGGTGTACGACCGCATTGGCTTCTTCGCTCTGCTGGCGCTGGTATATCTGGGCGGAGGACTGTTATGGAGCCTCATCCTGCCGGTTTGGTACTTCTACCTCTCTATCCTGGTGAAATTCTGAATGACAACTCCTCCTAAGAAACGCGTGCTGAGCGGAATGCGCTCGACTGGCAAGCTGCACCTGGGAAACTACGTTGGCGCGCTCGAAAACTGGGTCCGCATGCAGGAACAGTATGACTGCTTTTTCTGTGTCGCCGACTGGCACGCGCTGACCACCGACTACGCGGACACTTCGCGCCTGAAAGAAAACTCGATCGATGTGCTGCTGGATTGGCTGGCGGCGGGGCTGGATCCCGCGAAGTGCGTGATGTTCATCCAGTCGCATGTGCCGGCGCACGCCGAATTGCACTTGCTGCTTTCGATGATCACTCCGCTCGGCTGGCTGGAGCGCGTCCCGACCTACAAAGAGCAGAAAGAAAACATCAAGGGAAAAGACCTGGACACGTACGGGTTTCTTGGTTATCCCGTGCTGCAATCGGCGGACATTTTGATTTACAAGGCGGACTTCGTCCCGGTCGGCGAAGACCAGGTGGCGCACATTGAGTTGACCCGCGAAATCGCGCGGCGGTTCAATGCATTCTACGCGTTCGCGCAGCCGGTGGTGACCGAGACGGCCGGCTTGACGCCGCAGCAAAAGGAGCTTCTGATTTCCAGTGGAACGGAAATAACGCCGGATACGGATTACATTTTCCCAAGAACCGTTTTCCCCGAACCGCAGTCCCTGCTCACGCCCGCTCCCCGACTGCCGGGCACCGACGGCCGCAAGATGTCGAAGTCATACGGCAATGCGGTGATGCTCACCGATCCTGAGGCCGTGGTGCGGCAAAAACTGAAGACGATGGTCACCGATCCTGCCCGGGTGCGGCGCACCGATCCCGGCAATCCTGATGTGTGTCCGGTGGGCGACCTGCACAAAATATTCAGCAACACGGAGACGATGGCAAAGGTAAACGAAGGCTGCCGGTCGGCTGGAATCGGCTGCATCGAGTGCAAGAGCTGGGTCGCCGATGCCCTGGTAAGAATTCTCAACCCCATGCAGGAGCGCCGAAAAAAATACGAGGACAATCCGCGCCTCGCCTGGGATATTCTGGAAGCGGGCTCGGCCCAGGCTCGTGAGGTCGCAAGCGGCACGATGGACGAAGTCCGCAAGGCGATGGGTCTGGACTATAGCCCGAAAGACAGCCCGCACGACAGTCCGAAAGATAGTCCGAACTGTGCGTCGGTGAAGGATTCCGCGAAGTGACCGATTTGTCTCAACCCATATCAGAACAGGCGACAGTCGAGGCTTCTGGACGCGGCGCGGCTCCGCCTGCGTCGGCCGCCAAGTCCGCGCAAGACGATGCCAGCGATTTCCCGTTCGCCATCGCGCTCGGCGCAATCTACGAAGGCCCGCTTGACCTGCTGCTCGACCTGATCCGCAAGCAGGACATCAACATCTACGACATTCCCATCGCCAAGATCACCGCGCAGTACCTCACTTACGTCGAGCGCATACGCGAACTCGACGTGAACGTGGCTTCCGAGTTCATCTACATGGCT
>JBEKWX010000514.1:0-2697 GCA_049512675.1 Terriglobales bacterium
TGGCGTCACGAACCTCATCGTAAGAAAACGGAAAGTCTTCCTGGCTCGACGCAAATCCAAGCAGCACAAGGTTAGCCACCAAAGGGTTATTCATCTTCAGCGCCTCACCATCAGCTTCGCAGATGTGGATGGCGACGCCCATTTCGCGGAGGAAGCCGGCCACTCGTTGGTCGGGAAATGCCAGCGCACTTGGGACATTGACCACGCAGATGGCGTTCTTGCCGCCTTGCTTGGGGCGCAGATAGGGCAGGGTGCGATGAGCCTCCACGCAGTCCAGCCCAAGCAGCACGTCGGCATCGCCTTCGCAGACCAATGGGCCATTGAATCCGCCGATCTTTAGATGACTCATGACCGAACCGCCACGCTGGGCCATGCCGAATGTCTGTGAGCTAAGAACCGGCAGGTTCTTCCGACTGGCCATTTCAGTAAAGATCCTGGCGGCGAAGAGCACGCCTTGGCCGCCGACCCCGGCAATGATCGCTTGGCATTTCACTGGTGTAGCTCCGCGGTTTGGGCTTGCCGAGGACGTATGGCCCCTTGTGCGCAGACCTGAATGCAAACACCGCAATCAATGCAGGTCCGCCGGTCGATATCCACCAAGCCATCAGGCCCTGCCTTGAGCGACGGGCATTCGAACCAGGTGGTACAGTAGCCGCAGCCGATACAAACACCGATCTGCGGCATGCTGATGGCGCCTCGCGGACATTCCGCTTCACATACGCGGCAGGCCGTGCATTTGCCGCCGTCAATCCGGTAGGCACCGTCGACCTTGGTGATGGCGGCGGTTGGACAAACGTTGAGGCAGATGTCGCAGTGGGTGCAGACGCCGCAATGAAAACAGCGCTCCCGGGCCTCCGCAGCGGCGGCGTCGGATCCGAGGCCGAAATTGACCTCATCGAAATTCCAAATCGAGCCGCTCGGGGCGCCATGCCGGCTCTCTGCGCGCGGTGCTTTTCGAAAGAACTGCATATTGATGGACTGCGGACCCGGTACTGATCTTGCTTGACCGGCGCGGGTCGATGGACAAAGTGCGATGTTCCCAGCGGCGATCGCCGCGGCAATACCAGGACCGGCCGCGAGTTGGATCGCCGCAGCGTCGAACCCTTCGCCGCTCAGCCGTTCGTCGATCGCTAGGGCGGCACGTTTGCCGGCATTAATGGCGCCGACCACGGTCCCCGCTCCGACGCTGGAAGCGTCGCCACCGGCGAAAATACGATGATCCCTGGTCCGGCCCCAGGGGTCGACTGTTAGTTTGCCATTCTCGGCTAGGTCGTGCAGACTCAAGTAAGCCAAATCGGCATCGCCGCCGATGCAGACGAGGATGCTGTCGGCCTCGCTGGCCTCAGTATGAAAGATCGGGGGATTCTCGGCGCCCTTGGGCTTCTCCACCGCGAGATCACGAAGCCACAGTTTCAGCCTTCGTGACTCGGCGCCTTCGAACATGACCGGCACGACCTGGTGATGAAAGACGATGCCCTCGTCGCGCGCGGCGGCCACTTCTTCGGGAATCGCCAGCAACACGTCGTAGTAGACATCAACCTCTGCCCGCTGACGCCTGGCCGTTCGGGCGGCGTCGATGGCGGTGTTACCGCCGCCGATCACCGCGACGCGGTCACCAAGCTCAGGAGCTTGGTCAGCCCGCACTCGGTAAAGATAATCGAGCCCACTAAGAACACCGTCGCGATCTACGCCGGGAATGTTGAGGCGCCTTTGCTTCCAGGCACCCGTGGCCAAGTAGACCGCGTCGAAGCGGTCGAGTTCCGACCAGGCCATGGTCTTGCCAAGCCGTACGCCGGTGTGAACCGTGACGCCGAGCGCGGCGAAGACCTCAAGCTCTCTTTGAAGCACTGCAGGCGGTAAGCGGTAATCGGCGATCGCCCAGCGCAACATGCCGCCGATTTCCGGCAGCGCTTCAAAAATCTCGACACCGTATCCCAGGCGGGCCAGATGGTAGGCGGCCGTCAATCCGGATGGGCCGCTGCCGACCACCGCCACGGTCTTGGACGTCGCAGCCGCCTTGGCGACAAAACCGGCGGCAGAACGGCCACGGTCACCGGCGAGACGCTCGATGGCATTGATGGCAACAGCGCCGTCATAAGCTCCTCGATTGCATTTGCTCTCGCAGGGATGCGGGCAGACCCGGCCCAAGGTCGACGGGAAGGGATGCTCTTCGTACAGAGTTTTGGCCGCTTCCCTCCAATTGCCCTGGGCCGCGAGCGTCATCAACCGCTCGATGTCGTTGCCGGCCGGGCATGCCTCGGAACAGGGCGACAACCGGTCCACGTATCGGGGCATCCACTGCGGATCGAGTGCTGTTGCGGTTCCCGGCGAACGCGGACGTGGTCCGTGATGGACCTCCACGGGCGTGGCGGTGCGCTCGGGACCTAATCCTTTCAGCTGGGTGACACAGGGGTAGCGGACGAGGACGACGGCAATGCCCCCGTCCTCGGCCCGGGTGTAGTCGAGCGCGTCCAAAAGAGTGCGATGGAAGCTTGCCAGATCGTGCGGGTCGGCGTGCACCAGGTAGTCGATTCCACAGCCTCTGATCAGGGTCTCGAGATGGACGATGCCGCCACTGTGACCGTCGGCCGTTTCGCCGAGTTCGGGAGTCGGCTGCATGCCCGTCATTCCAATGGTGCCGTTGTCCAGAACCAGAAGGACGAAACGCGCGCCGTTGTGGACCGCATTCTGCATTCC
>JBEKWX010000515.1:0-2693 GCA_049512675.1 Terriglobales bacterium
GTTGCAGAGGAAGCATCCACCTGTCACGGGTGAGTTTTGCGACGATCTCTTCGATAATGGCATATCCCAGAGCTTCCTTGCTTTCGAAATGGTAGTAGAGCGCTCCCTTGGTGACATTGGTGGCGGCCAGAATTGTATCAATCCCGGCACTCTGGAAGCCGAATCTGTAAACCTCCCGAAAGGCCGCTTGCAGCAAGTGTTCCCGCGTGCGCTCAGGATCACGGGTCCTTCGCGGCCTGTCGTTACTGACAGACATACCGACTAGTATGTATGTTAAGGGGATCGAAAGTCAATCGAATTTGGTCGGCCTGAACCTTTGCTGCCCGGCGTCTCGAATTTCATAACCTCCCGCCGATGTGTATGGAAAATTGGAGAAACAGTCGCTCCAGCCGTTTTGGGATCGTCCCAGGAGGTTGTTAGTCCGCCACTCGTTTGCGAACTCTGAAGTGTTGCGCCTGTAGTCTCACGTAATCGTTGTGAACGTGGAACACCACATGCTCCCTCAGTTTTGACTCAGCCGGAGTTTGTGAAGTTGTGAGCCAATTGTGCTCGCAATTGCACGCTAACTGTCCGAGCGCCGAGTGGTACCTGACGTAAATCGCCAGTCATCCCGGCACCACGACTCTACCGGAGGAAAAGACGAGATATGAACACGCTTAGACAGTTGCGGAATTTCTGGATACCGGCGGTTATGACGATTGTTCTGTAAACGCAAGCGTAGGCAAGTCGATTGCAGACGTCGCACGTACACTCCCGAAACCCGTTTTGCCCGCGAATATTGGCAACCAGTGTTTGGGAGATCCGGACTGGGCCGACTCGGGCAATAAAAGGTTTTTCGGAGATTCCCGCACCGTGCACTCCGGCCTCATACGCTGCGCGAAAGCGCAAGGCTGGAGATTGTGCGGGACAACCTGGGTCACGCGAATATCGCGTGACCCAGAATGTTTACGGCAAGAGCGCTGGATGCCTTGCGAAGTTTAGGTGCGAGGATTAAGGGTTCAGGCTGCCCGATGGATTATCAGCGCCTGCTCGAGGAGGCCGGTGTTGTCGCCGGAGGAGTGAGCGCATGCCGCCAGTTTCCCTCGAAGGAGCTCACCGACACATGCCATGGCTTCCCGTGTTCGCCATTGCGTTGAGTGCCCAAAATGCTTGACTCGATATTTGCCTGGCTTCAGCCCGTACCGTAACGGGTCGTACTTGATGCCGCTGGCTGAAGGATTCGCAGATCAATGGACGCTGTACTGTGCCTGCGGGAGACCACCCATTTCCAGTCGATGGAGTTGGAGCGACCTGAAGCTATATGCGGTCTCGAATCAGGCACACGATCGCGGTTATGGTCCACCCGAGGAGATTGTGCCTGTGGACAAGAAGTCGCGTTTTTCGGGTTTTTGAAATTTTCACTTTCAGGAGGTCTCTCATGGTTAAGGCTCTAAGCTTTGTGCCAGCTCAACCCCTCGACCCGAAGTTGCACTCGCTCGATATAAAGACCTCGCAGAAGGACATTCGCATTTCCGCTCCAGCTCACATTTTCGTTCCATAGGGCTTCCTAAACGGGAGATTGCACTCATTGACCGGACCGCTTGGGTAAGTAGCGAGGTTGCGGACGAGCGTGGCGCCCTATTCGATGACCCTGGGCGGTGGGCAAATTCCCGAAGCTGCTGAGCGCCGCCCCGCAGATCATCGCCAGCGGTTTTAAACTACGTCAATCTCCGTTTCGAGCGTTTACTCCAGAGAGATGGTTTTTTTGGAGACGCTCCAACTTTTCGATATCACGGATAAGACAGAGCAAGATTTTCCGGATCTGCTCCTCTTCGTTCATTAGCTCGGTGATTGTTTTCGATGGTTGCTCCATTCCCGCAAAATAGGACTGTTGAGCGGCTGGTGTCTGTACCCTAGCGTACTGAAAAACGCCAAAGGTAACCAGGGTAGTGAATCGTCAACTCCTTGATGCGGGCGATGGCGTCCCGGCATTCGCTCAGGACCAGCACTCGGCCCAAAGTCCGGAAGGGTTGTTGTCGAAAAATCGCGATTTCACTCATTGAGAAAATGGGTAGGAAGGGTTACCTATCGGACCGGCATGCGCGTGCTTACGTTACGTACGTACGTAACGTTGGCGTTTGACCTCGGCGTCGATGTGCTCGATCTGGCGCATGAAGACGCAGCTGAGCAGATATGCGAAAACGGTAAAACCCACCGCGGAATAGGCGAAATAGCGGATCCAGGTCTTTTCAAAGTCACTTATTTGTTGGAAAACACGCGGCAGTTTTTTTTGCACGGCCTGCATCCGGCAAGCCATTGCAAAATGTTCGGCTCGTACTTCTAAGAATTGCTCATGCCTGATTGTAGGAAAACCAAGAGAGGTAAATGTACCTTCCAGCATTTCGCGGAATTCGTGAAGAAGCGTATGTAAATCCGCGAAAGGGGCCTCTGCGTCTTCGGAAACCATAATTTCTCTGGTTTCCTGGTAAGAGCAATTAAAACCGTGTAAATCGTTTGGCAATTGCGAAAAAGATAAATTTACCCCTTTCGCTAAACGCAATTGAATTAACGCTTCGCGTGTTTGAAATGGTTCTAGCCTGAAAAATTCGTGAATTCAGAAACACGAAAAGCCTCTTCATGGTAAAAAGCTGTTGTCGACGCAGTTTTTCACCAAACAAGAGGCTTTCGTTTGAGCGAGCATAACACGACACAAT
>JBEKWX010000516.1:0-2691 GCA_049512675.1 Terriglobales bacterium
CGCACGCGCCATCCCATCTCGCTCGCCCGCGCGGTGATGGAGCAGTCGCCCCACGTCATGCTGGTCGGCTCCGGCGCCGATGACTTTGCCGCGCACGTGCACCTCGAACAGGTGCCGCCCGCTTTCTTTTTCACCGAGCGCCGCTGGCAGGAGCTTGTCCGCCAGCTCGAAAAGGACGGCTCGCCCATTCCTCCGCGCCCCGTGGGTGCGCCCGCGCCTCCGGCCAAGCCCAGCGCCGCATTTGAACCGACGGACGCGCACCAGTACGGCACGGTCGGCGTCGTCGCGCTCGACCGACGTGGCAACGTCGCGGCCGGTACTTCCACCGGCGGCATCACGGCCAAGCGCTGGAACCGAGTCGGCGACTCCCCCATCATCGGCGCGGGAACCTACGCCTCGAATCAATCGTGTGCTGTCTCGGCAACCGGCACAGGCGAGTATTTCATCCGGCTTACCGTGGCGCGCACCATCTGCGCCCTCGTGCAGTACAAGGGCATGAGCCTGCAGGAGGCCGCCGACGAGGTCGTGCAAAAGGATCTCCCCGCAATCCATGGTGATGGAGGCGTCGTCGCGCTCACGCCCGACGGTCAGCTAGCCTGGAGCTTCAACACTCCCGGGATGTTCCGCGCCAAGCTCAAGGAAGGCGCAACGCCGCAAATCAGCCTCTATCGCGACGAGCCGTAAAACTTCGCACTTGGTCTACACCGAGGCGTGTGGCTAGTCCGAGTTTGCAAGATCCTCAGCGGTGTGCGCTCCAGACGGGACGGCCCTTGTCGTCGCGGAGTACCAGCGTGTCGGTGCCCTTTACAACTTCACGCCCGAGGATGAGATCTGCTCCGTCTTGCTTGACCTTCGAACCGGTCAGAGCGATTTCGTCTCCTTTGCTGAAGCTGATGCCCATATCGTCGAGAAAGGACTGCGGGCAGAGATACACGTCCACAGTTTCTGTCCCATTCTTAATCAGCAAATGGGCAACTTCCTTCTCGTTCCCTTTTGGAGGCAGTTTCAGTTCCTCCACGGTCGCGTTCATCTTCGTTTCGGTCTGAGGATTGTACTTGGGTGGGCTTGTATCCTGACTCTTTTGCGCAAGTAACGTTGCACCGTAGAAGGACAGACAGGCGAGAAAGATCACCTTGCGGAAGCCGCTCAACGCGCCGGATTCACTTGCATAACGCATGGCTCCTCCTTCCACGGATGCGCCACGAACGGGCGGAGATGAGAGAAGAGGAAGCCAAAAAATTAAAAGGGCCGTGACACTGGTTATGCTCTAGCCGCCGACTCTCGCGAGGGAGTCAACAGCGTGGAAGCATGCACCGTCACAGCCCCCTGATGCGATCCTGCTTTCGCAGTTCCAAACCCCAACTGTTCCTCGCAGAGCAGTCGGATTTTTCGGGTCTGGCTGCCCAACAGGTTGCCCTGCCAGGCTGATCACCCAATCTACTTCGGACTGGCTAATTTTATTTGAACCAATCCTTTCGATCGTCGACGGGGCAACCATAGTCCCCGGGTGGGGCGTTGTCAACGCCCGTTTTTGGTGCAGTGCACTGCTCTCGTTGCAGGCCTGTTGACTGTCCTCCCGTTGACTTGTCCTTCGGAACGCAAGATTCATCGCCCCGCCGCAGTTGTGGACGCTGGGCCGACTACAATGGCGACCATGAGGGTGCCTCTCTGGCTCAAGATCGGCTGGACCGTCTGGGTGATCGTCTGGGTCCCGCTCTACTGGAGGCAATACGGCCTGCAAAACTTCTTGTTCTTCTGCGATCTCGGCAACCTCTTCCTCATGCTCGCCCTGTGGTTGGAGAGCCCTCTGATTTTCTCCTGGCAGGCGACCGGGTTGCTGCTGTTCCAGACCCTCTACACTATCGACTTGGTCGGGGCTTTCAGCACTGGCGCGCACATCGTAGGCGGCACGGAATACATGTTTGATCCGAACCTGCCTTTATTCATTCGCCTGCTCGGCTTGTTTCACGTAATCACGATTCCCGTGCTGCTGTGGGCCATCTGGCGCCTGGGTTACAACCGCCGAGGATGGCTCTACCAGACGCTGACCGCATGGGTAGTGGTTCCCGTCAATTATTTCTGGCGTCCGCAGTTCGACGTGAACTGGGCCCGGGGCCCCTTCTTCCGCGAGCAACACGTTGTGCCCGGCCTGCTCTACCTGCTCGGATACCTATTCGTGATCCCGCTGGTCGTATACTTCCCGACCCACCTGCTGCTGCAATGGTGGGCCCGACGTGGAGGCTTCCTGCTGGCGGAAGTGGAGAGGCGACGTCCATGACGTCAAACCCGTTTGGAGAGAATGAGAGCACTTCCAATGGCAAAAATCATTACACTCATTGACCTCGGGACTGGGGTTTTGAGTGTAAACGCCTGATAACAGAAGCTACTGTGCAACCATTCAGCGTGATGCAGCGAAAAGTCGCCCCGACCAGGCGGCTGGAGGGCGTAACCATGTACGTCGTTGTACGCCCGTAACTTGTTCCTTGACTGCAGCCAAGATAAAAGTTGCTTTGGAACAGTATTTCTTTGAGGGGGCGTTATGAAAGGTATGATCTCTGTACTTCACAACATTTGCAAAGACGATCAAGGACAAGATGTCGCTGAATATGCCGTCATGCTCGCCGTCATCCTGGTATTGGTGATCGGCACTGTGCGTCTGATCGGGGGCAACGCCAACAACGCCTTCTCCAG
>JBEKWX010000517.1:0-2687 GCA_049512675.1 Terriglobales bacterium
CGGCGATGGTATGAGAGTAGATTACCGCATGCGGGATGTTGCCGATCCAGGTCTCGAATAGCCGCGCCAGAGCCGGCTCGCCGAGCCAGCCGAGGGTCAGGCTGGCGACGGTGATTCCGAGTTGCACTCCGTTTACGACGCGGCTGAGTTGCTGGTGAAGTTTGAGGACGGTGCGGGCGCCGACGCGGTGAGCCTCGATCAACTGCTGGATGCGGGTTTCGCGCACACTGACCAGCGCGAACTCGGCTGCGGCGAAGAAGGCATTGGCCGCCACCAGGAGCAGGATAACGAACACCCGCAGCAGCACGTATGCAAGCATGGAACTCTAATTCTAACATTCCAAAGGGATAATCGTTCGGCGGAGCAGAATTCATGGAGACGATCAGCGGGTTCGGGAACGAACTGGCGCTACAATCACAATGCAAACTGTGATTCTGTGCCAATTGATCGCTTTCTTTTTCCTCGCTAACCGGTCTAAGTGCTTACAGAAGCGCGACGATTTTCGAGGAACTATTCCAATCTTTCTCCCGTACCAACAGGTGAATGCCAGTTCTGAGGTTTGAAATCAGGCAGGAGGCGGTCGTGGAAGGCAATGGCAACGGCAACGCGAAGAAAAAGCGACGCAGGCGAATCATCTGGGGCTCGATAGCGGCAGTCGTTCTCATCCTGGTGGTTGCCGGCGCGTTGATCGCATCCAGCGGCGGCACCAAGATCGATCCCTCGAAGCTCGCCAAGGTCGAGAAGGGCGACCTGGCCAAAAGCGTGGTGGCGACCGGCAAGATTGAGCCCATCACCAAGGTCGAGATCAAGTCCAAGGCCAGCGGTATCGTGAAAAAGCTGTACGTCGATTACGGCGACAAAGTGAAGAAGGGGCAGGTGCTCGCCGAACTCGACAAGGAAGAGATTCAGGCCCGTGTCGATCAGGCCCGCGCGCAGTTGGAGGGATCGAGTGCCAGCTTGAATGGCACGCGTGCGGACCTGGAACGCGCCAAGGTCGACGCCGAGGGTCCCGACGTTCCGCTGCTGAAACGCGCGTATGAGCGCGCCCAGGGCATGGCGAAGGACGGAGTGGTTTCCGCTTCCGCGCTCGACGACGCGGAGAAGAATTACGAGATGTCGCTGAACAAGCAGAATGTCGCCAAGGCGCAGTTACAGGTTTTGCAGGCCAAAATCGGCCAAGCCCAGGGACAGCTGTCGCAGGACCGCGCCAACCTGAAACAACTGGAAGAACAGCTGGGTTACACCACGATCGAGTCGCCGATTGACGGGATCGTCCTTTCGCGGGACGTGGAAATCGGCGATGCGGTCAGTTCCATCCTGGTCTTGGGCTCGACGGCCACGCTGGTCATGACGCTCGGCGACACGAGCGAGGTTTACGTCAAAGGCAAAGTGGACGAGAGCGATATCGGCAAGGTTTATCTGGGCCAACCCGCCCGAATCAAAGTCGAGTCGTTCAAGGACAAGACCTTCACCGGCAAAGTGACGAAGATTTCTCCCATGGGCGTCGAAAAAGATAACGTCACTACCTTCGAGGTGCGCGTCTCCATCAACAATCCCGAGGGCGTCCTCAAAGCCATGATGACGGCCAACGCGGAGATCATTCTCGAAGAGCACAAGAATGTCCTCCAGATTCCGGAAGGCTCGATCATTTACGACAAGGATAAGAAGGCGTCGGTCGAGATACCGGATCCCAAGGCCAAAGAAGGCAAGCGGAAAGTCGCCGTCAACATCGGCATATCGAATGGCGCCAAGACCGAGTTGCTGCAAGGGCTGAAGGAAGGCGACCAGGTCGTGCTGCAGTAGAAAACCATTGCAGAGGTATGAGGTCAGATTGCAGAGGTGAAAGACCGACTTTTACCTCTGCAATCTCACCTCTGACCTCTGACCTTTATTTATCAGGTTGGAGCTGCTATGAATAACACTTCCCTTTTTCGCCATCGTGCCGTCCGCGCGCTGGTCTTTATTTTGGCTACCTCGCTGGCTGGCTTCGCCTCGGTCGCCGGAACCTTTGACCGTTCGTTCCAGGTTAACGGCGCGGTCGATCTTGAAGTGCTGACTCGCTCCGGCGATATCACTGTGCGGAACGGGGCTGCGGGCACGGTCTCAATTCATGCCAAGATCCACTCGGGCGTTTCCTGGTTGGGCGGCGACCACAAAGCGGAAGTACAGGAACTGCAGAACAACCCTCCGATTCGCCAGAACGGCAACAGCATCCGCATCGACTACGTCCACCTCAGCAACATTTCAGTCGACTACGAAATCACCGTCCCAGAGAACACCGCAGTTCGTACTCATACCGGCAGCGGCGATCAAACCGTCGAAGGACTGAAGGGCAACATCGATCTCGAGAGTGGATCGGGCGACTTGAAGCTGGCGCGCCTCACCGGTGAAATGCGGTTCCAGACGGGCTCGGGAAACGTCCGCGGCCACGAACTTTCCGGCCCGGCGAAGGTCAAAGCGGGCAGCGGTGACATCGAAATCGAGGAGATTGGTGCGGGCGACGTTGACATCCGCACGGGCTCGGGCAACATCACCGTAAACGGCATCAATGGTGGATTTCGTGCCGAGGCGGGCAGCGGCGACATTCACGGCAAGGGCTTGCCCAAGAACATGTGGAGCGTCCGCGCGGGCTCGGGCAACGTGACCCTGTATGTGCCCTCCGACGCCGCCTTTGACGTCGACATCTC
>JBEKWX010000518.1:0-2685 GCA_049512675.1 Terriglobales bacterium
GATCAACTGCGTCAGACCCAGAAGATGGAAGCGGTCGGGCACTTGGCCGGGGGCATCGCCCATGAATTCAACAACTACCTCGCCATCATCATGGGGTACACCGAACTGCTGGAACGCGAGACAGCTGGGAACGACTCCCTGCGACTGAGCCTCTCGGAGATCAAGGGCGCGAGCCAAAAGGTAGCCTCGCTGACCCGGCAACTGTTGGCCTTCAGCCGGAAGCAGGTGATCGAGCCCAGGGAAGTCGATCTCAACTCCACGGTGTGGGAAACCCACAAGCTGCTCCGCCGACTGATTCCGGTGTCGATTGACCTGATCCCGAAACTGAAGGGTGACTTGGGCAAAGTGAAAGCCGATCCGGCTCAGGTTCAGCAGATTCTTATCAATCTTGTACTCAATGCTCGAGACTCATTGCCCCAGGGCGGCCAGATTGTGATCGAGACAGCCGAGGTAGAGTTGGACCAGGAGTACGCCAGCCGCCAGCTTGAAGTCCAACCGGGCCGATACGTGATGCTCTCGGTGGCGGATACAGGCATCGGAATGGATAGGGAGACTCTCTCCCAGATCTTCGAACCCTTTTTCACCACCAAGGAGGAAGGCAAGGGAACGGGGTTGGGGTTATCAACCACTTACGGAATTGTGAAGCAAAGTGGCGGCCACCTCACCGTGGCCAGTGTTCCGGGAAGAGGTTCTACGTTCCGCATCTATCTGCCCAGGCTGTCGGATTCCGGCGCCCTGCCGCAGCCCTCGCAGGAGCAGTCCAATCGACCACAAAGACAAACTGTATTGGTGGTGGAGGATGAGAGCGCCCTGCGCAAGCTCATGATGAAAGTGTTGGATGGGGCTGGCTTCCAGGTCGTGGAAGCAAAGGATGGTGAGCAGGCGGTAGAGATCTGCAAGACCTGGGCGGAACCGATCGACATCGTGGTAAGCGACCTGGCGATGCCCAAGCTGAATGGCCTTCAACTGAAAGAGATAGTCGCAGGTTTGCGACCCACGGCGAAATTCCTGCTCATCTCCGGCTACGCCGAGGACGTCGGCGAAGATCCCGCTAACCTGCGGACAGATACGAACTTCCTCGAAAAACCGTTCTTGCCCGACGAACTGGTTCTCAAGGTTCGACAGCTTCTCGGAGGCAAGAGCGGTGAACCATCCGGTGTTGACTCCGCACCTCCTGCAGATGTGGGAACTTGATCTGGAAGTCTGGACCCCGCAAATACAAACCACCAATCAGGCCGTCCAGAGGCGGCTTTCCGGCCGTTTGGCCAGCAGGAAAGTTTGAAAATCGTCCGCAAGGGCCGGCCAACCAAATTGACGGAATTATCCACTTGAGGGGCCCAGTGGAATTTTGTTAGGATCAGAAACCCTCTCCGTACAAAAGGCGTATGATCAACCTGTGCTAGGAGAGTTGGATTATGCAATGTCAGCCACCGATCTTACGCCTTCCCCTCATGCCCTCACGATAATGATGACCGCTGCAGGTCGCTTTCTGACCTGTGAAGAGTGCAGGCTGTCCTTTAAATTTCCTGCCGGGATAAGCTATGACATGGTTGCAAGACAGTTTCCATGTTGTTTTGTGAACCCGCCGAAAGATGTGACAGGACAGCCTGAAGCTAGGCATTCGTAGCTTTTTGGCTGGCATCTTCGTGCATGTGGACCTTGCGGAAATGCTCAAGGAATAGGCTTTCCAGTTTGCTGTGCTGCTGTTGGGCTGGGCCAATATCATCCCCCGTAGTAAAGAACACGTCCTTGCAAGAGGAGCAACCGCCTTTGATTGGTATTCTGCCCACTTCCACGAGGATGACGAGATGCGGTTCTTCCTTGCCGGGGTCCATTCGGCAAACTAGCCCGATAGCATTACGCTTGTCTGTGGCGGAGATCACTCTGCCATGTGATGCCATAGGCTCTTCATCTCCACACTGAAGCACCACTACCCTTGTTCGGGGCGTGCCGACTCTCCGGGGTTTGTGGCCTGGCTGTGGATCTTAGCGTCGCCGAGGCAAGCTACATGCAGCTTCCTGATGCTAAGATTTCCGGCATGCCCTTGCGCAGCCAACTCAAGCGAGTCGCTCACCCGTCGACAAAGCCCGTTCGCGGGCGTAAGGGCGAGCCGCGCGCCGCAGCGGAGTTGGTCATCATTACCGGCATGAGCGGGTCGGGGAAGGCTTCGGCGCTGAAGGCCTTCGAAGATCTTGGCTACTACTGCGTCGACAATTTGCCGGTGGAGCTGATTCCGCGCTTTGCCGAACTGGCATTGCGATCGGGAGAGACTCCGCGCACGGCGCTGGTGGTGGATGTGCGCGAGGGTTCGCAACTGGAGAAGCTGCCGGCGATTCTGAAATCGGTGAAGCGGGCAATCGCGACGCGAGTGATTTATCTGGAAGCGAGCGATGCCGCGTTGCTGCGGCGCTTCAGCGAGACGCGGCGGCCGCATCCGTTGGGGACGGGCACGACGGTGCGGGCATCGCTCCGCGCCGAACGGAGGCATCTGCGGGCGATTCGTGCGCTGGCCGACCTGGTCATCGACACTTCCAAATTCAATGTTCATGAACTGCGGGCGCATTTGACCGACCGCTTCAAACAGCAGTCGGGAAGCCAGCAGACGATTCTGGTCTCGTGCGTGAGTTTCGGATACAAACACGGCGTACCGGACGATGCCGACCTGGTGTTTGATGTGCGCTTTCT
>JBEKWX010000519.1:0-2674 GCA_049512675.1 Terriglobales bacterium
CAGCCCTGCAGCTTGTCGAGATCGCGCAGCAACTCGTCCGCGTACTTTGTGATCCGCAAAAACCACTGTTCCAGTTCGCGCTGCTCGACCGGAGTGTCCTCATGCCGCCAGCACATTCCGCCCACCACCTGCTCGTTCGCGAGCACGGTGGCGCACTCCGGACACCAGTTCACCTTGCTCTTCTTGCGATAGGCCAATCCCGCCTCGTAGAGCTTGAGAAAAAACCACTGGTTCCAGCGGTAGTATTCCGGCAGGCACGTCGTAACTTCGCGCGACCAGTCGTAGGTGAACCCAAGGCGCTTCATCTGCACCTTCATGGCCGCGATATTCCCGAGCGTCCACTCCTTCGGCGGAGTGTCGTTCTTGATGGCCGCGTTCTCCGCCGGCAGCCCAAACGAATCCCAGCCCATGGGATGAAGCACGTTGTAGCCGTTCATCCACATGTAGCGAGCCAGCGCGTCGCCGATCGAATAATTGCGCACGTGCCCCATGTGGAGCGCGCCCGAAGGATAGGGAAGCATCTCCAAAACGTAATATTTCGGCTTAGTTGGGTGGGCCTCGGCGGCATACAGCGACGGATCGCTCTGCCAGAGCTCAGTCCATTTTTGCTCGATGCGCTGAGCGTCATAACGCTCGTCGCGGGCGGTGGTGACAGGTTTTTCTTGTTGTGGCATAGATAAGGATAGTGCGGTAATGAATGAATCTTTGATTTTACAACGGGCAGACTGCCGAGACGTGTTCAGTCAGGTAGAAGAACAATGAGAGGATCAGAAACCAGGCGTTAAATTTGTGCAACTGTGGGATCTCCCCGCCCGCCAGTCGCATACGCGGTCAGTCCGATTGCTCGGGAACCAACCGGTTTGCTCCCCACCCCCGTCGAGCGATATAGTTACCGCGAGTCCTCTCTTGAGTTTCCTATGTTCACTGACTTCACCGCCACCGACCGCTGGACGAAAAAACAAGTGCACTGCCTCTACCAGGCCCTGATCGTGGCCATCGCTACTCGCCATGCTGATGCGGTGGACATCAAGTTTTTGGTCGACGGACGCCCGGTCTGGGTCGCGCTGCCCCACCCGGCCTGGGTCGAGTACCAGAACCGCACCGGTAAGCTGATCACAGACTCCTTGGCGAAGGAAATCGCCGGCCATTTTCTGAAAACGGCGCTGGAATCGGGCGAAGGTTTGGGCCGCGAAATGTATTCACTTACCATCGATGAGACTCTCAAGCACCTGGAAGCTGTCGTGGCGCAGGCCGAGCCCCAGGTCGCTGCCACCCGCTAGGCAGGTCATTCTCCGGGTCAGGTCATTCTCTGCTTTAAGTCGAACTCTGTGCTTAAATCAAGGCATGTTCGCCCGGAAACTCCGCGTGGAATACCAACACGAAGGACAGCTTCAACCATGTCCGTTGAAATGGCTCGACAACTTCAGTATGCGCAACTTCACGAACGCGTCCGTTTTTGACGACACGCTGCCGGTGGCTGACGGGTGCCTGGAAATTGGAACGAACGTCCCGCTCGATCAACTCCGGGATGCGATGGAAGACTGGTTTCGCCGCAAGAGTTATCTGCCCAAAGATGCGACGCTGGTGCTGACCCTGACCTAGGTTGAGGCTTTCTCCATCTTGAGCAGGCGGGCAAATAAGCGGACGATCATGCCATCGAAGCGGGTGCCGCTCAGCATTTCCAGTTCCGCCAGCGCTTGCTCGTCGGTTTTGGGAAGGGTGAACGAGCGACCAGTCGTCATGTTCACATAGGCGTCCACGACGCCGAGGATGCGGCCATACAGCGGTATGCTCTCGCCCTTCAGTCCCAAAGGATAGCCACTGCCGTCGAAGGCTTCGTGATGGGATTCGATGCCCTGCGCCACGTGCTCGACCTCTGGAATTGCCCGCACTACCTGAGCTCCCAACTGCGGGTGGTGCGTGATGGTGGCGAGTTCGTCCTCGGTGAGCCCGCCCGGCCTGTTCAGGATTCGATCGGGGATGAACAGCTTGCCCACGTCGTGCACCCGCCCCGCGAAGACCAAGTCTTCGACTTCCTGGGCAGAGAGGTTGAGTCCGCGCGCGATAATCCCGGCATAGTGCCCGCATTGTTCGCCATGTCCCACAGCGTCGGGCACCCGGAGTTCGGCCGCGTGCGACAAGGCTTCGACGGCTTCCTTCATCGCCTTATGACCCGCATCATCCTCGCGCATGCAGAGCTTGCGCAGCGTGGTGGCCAGTTCCTCGAGGTGCTCCGGCCCGTTATGCTCGCGCTGCAGAAAGCCTTCGACATAACCGGAGACAAGCTGTCGCTGCACTGCGGAACCTTCGCCGAACGCATTGGAAGTGGATACCTGGTTACCGCCCGCGTGTTTGGCCACGTACATGCCCGCATCGGCCACGCGAATCAGCTCCTCCATGGAGAAACCATGCACAGGGAAACTGGCGACGCCGAAGCTGCCGGTGATGTGGTGCTCTTCAAGCATCGGATCGGTGGCCAGCCACAGCCGCAATCTCTCCGCCAGCACCTGCGCCTGCTCGATCCCGGTCTCGGGCATGAGGATGACGAATTCGTCTCCGCCGTAGCGGGCAACCACGTTGGACTGGCGGCACTTCTGTTCGAGCAGCCGCCCAACGCGTGTCAGCACCACATCCCCTACCAGATGGCCGAGCGAATCGTTGACCTCTTTGAATT
>JBEKWX010000520.1:0-4403 GCA_049512675.1 Terriglobales bacterium
GCATTGACAGAGGAAAGTACAGGCCAGGTATTGAGCCGTGAAATGCATGCCCTGTCGCGCCAGCGACAGGAACTTCGGGAGGCCGACGCTGTGGTGGTAGGCGGAAGGCAACACCGGGCGCAGCGATATCGCAAGGTGCGCCAGGATCCCGCGCGGTCACAGACCCTGTGCATGTACAGAGACGCCTTGCGCGGGAACCGGGAGATCCCGCGTCCCTCTGTAGGTAACAAGACTACAGACCGCATCGGGAAGTCGATGGACATGAGCCGATGAGGAACGGACGCGGGAAGTCGGACAGTTCCATAGTACCGGCGAAGCCGCCGAACAAAGCCGAGGAACCGGCTGCGGAGGCGGTGGAGGGAAGGGAACTGGCCAAGGGGAACTCGCCAGAGCGCAACGTGCTCCGGACGCAGAGCCGGGAAGGTGCGCCCAGCGCGCTCGAGCGAGTACGTCAGATGGCAAGAAGGGAAAGGAAACAGCGGTTCACCGCGCTCCTTCACCACATCTACGACGTTGAACGACTGCGAGTAGCATATCTGTCGATCAAGAAGAATGCGGCCGCAGGCGTTGACGGTCAGACGTGGCAGCACTACGGTGAGGCCCTCGAGGCGAACCTCCAGGACCTCTCCCATAGGCTGAAGCGGGGAGCGTACCGAGCCCGACCTGTGCGTAGGGTCTACATCCCGAAGGTGGGTAAACCGGGTGAGCTTCGGCCACTCGGTGTTCCCGCGTTGGAAGACAAGATCGTCCAGCGTGCCACTGTCGAGGTGTTGAACGCGATTTACGAGCAGGACTTCTTGGGTTTCTCTTACGGATTTCGACCGGGACGTAGTCCACACCAAGCGCTGGACGCGTTGGCGGTTGGGATCGGAACGAGAAAGGTGAATTGGGTGCTCGATGCCGACATCCGGCGGTTCTATGACACTTTGGATCACGGATGGTTGGTGAAGTTTGTCGAGCACCGCGTGGCAGACCGGCGCGTCGTGCGTTTGATCCAGAAATGGCTCAAGGCCGGCGTGCTGGAAGAGGGCAAGCGAATCCACACGGAGGTAGGAGCGGTTCAGGGTGGCAGTGTCAGCCCGTTGTTGTCGAACCTCTATCTCCATTACGGGTTCGACCTCTGGGCCCATCAATGGAGACAGAAGCGAGCCCACGGTGATGTGATCGTGGTCCGTTTCGCTGACGATTTCGTTGTGGGTTTTGAGTATCGTCATGAGGCAGAGCAGTTTCTGGCAGAACTGCGCGAGCGCTTTGCGAAGTTCGGGTTGGAACTGCACCCCGATAAAACGAGGATCATCGAGTTCGGCCGCTATGCGGAACGAGATCGGCGAACCCGTGGTGACGGCAAGCCGGAGACGTTCAACTTCCTGGGTTTTACGCACAGTTGTGGGAAGACCCGGAAGGGGCACTTCACGGTTCTGCGCCAGACGATGCGGCAGAGGTGGCAAGCCAAGCTGCGGGCACTCAAGGGTGAACTGTGGCAACGCATGCACAAGCCCGTTGCGGAACAAGGGGCTTACCTGCGCTCGGTCTTGTTGGGCCACTTCCGTTATTACGGAGTGCCCATGAACAGTCCGGCATTGGGGGCCTTTCGCATGGCAGTGGGTTTTCTCTGGCGAACGGTTCTGCGTCGTCGAAGTCAGGGAAGCCACTTGCCATGGCACCGCATGGAGCGTTTGATTGCTCGGTGGTTTCCGCCTGCACGCGTCTGTCATCCTTATCCCCTCCTGCGTTTTGGCGTCCTCACCCAAGGTGGGAGCCGGATGCGGTAATACCGCCCGTCCGGATCTGTGGCGGGGGCCGTGAGTGATCATGGTCCCTACGCCGACTCCTGCTTCGGTTGCGAGTAGCTGTTGAGCTGGCAGAGCAGGGCATTGCGGTCCTTCTCGGCCCAGTCGGCGAGTTGCTGGACGAAATTCTGAACCTGTTCCCTGCTGGCGAGACGGTCGCGGACCTTGGGGCCAGCGCCGTTCCCGTTACCGTTCGCGTTTTGGGGAGGAAGCTTTTCAACCGGATTCGGAATCGTCCCGATCTCCTCGACCGAGCAGATGCCGATCCCGTAGGCCTTGCGCAGGGCGCGATTGACGGCTCGTGTTTCCGCCACCCGCATCTCTGCCCCGCGAACTAACGAGGACACATTGGACGGATCGGCGTCGCCATATCCAATGAAACCTTTGCACGAAGGGGATGTGTAAACGATTGCCCGGAACGTGAATGACGACGCCGCACGGTCGCAGAATTCTTTCACCGGATGCACTTGCATGCTATGGCAATGTTTTCTAAAGGCAATCCTCAAAAGTCCGGAATGCGTCACATACCATCTCCCGTTGAGAAGCAATAGATCACCCCGCACGATGGATAGACGGTGCTGCTTTAAAACGCCAACCCGCCCTGTGAGCAACGGTTTACCCATTGCTCCCCACAATGTTTTTGCGAACTTGAGTTCTTGCTGTAGACCATTTCTTCTCTTCATATTAGCTCCTTCTTGTGCTTATCGCTAAGCATATGCTTAGCGGCAAGCATTGTCAAGTGACTTCTTGATTTTGTTGCTAGGGCAGGGATAAAGTTCAACCTAACCAATGGCAAAGAAGAAAGAAAAAGATCCCCATGCTGTTTATCTAGGGAGGCTCGGTGGTAACGCGCGAAAGCGCAAGCTGACCCGTGAACAGCGGAGGCAGATAGCTCGAAAAGCTGCACAAGCGAGATGGGCCAAGAATAAACCGGCCGAATAGCCCGGCGAGAGGTGTCGGGCCGAGAGAACCTCAACTCGACTTCCAAGCAGTCAGCGAATTCCAAGCAGCACGGCGATGTATTGCCGCACTTTCGGGAGCAGCGTTGCCTCGGCTCTGGTATGAAATTGTGCCTGGCGGCCCGCCCAGTCCAAGCTTTTGAGCTGGTCGACGAGGATAGCACCTTCTACCTTATCGACTTTGACGGGCAGCGCGAAGGGATATGGTTTGCGCTGGCTCGTCAAGGGGCAAACTACCGCTAGCCCGCTGGCTCGGTTATCCGTTGCGTTTTGGCGGGAATTATTTCGCGTGCTCTTCCAGCACGGCGGCCATGCGGGTCTGATAACCGCGGCCACCCGCCTTGTACGCCTCCACCGTGCTTTCTTCAAGGCGCAGAGAGATCAGAACCTTGCGCGGTTTTTTCTGCTGGCCGCGCTGGCCGCGTTTGCGTTTCTCCGAATGTGCGGCGAGATCGGGAAAGACTTCGGATGCCGGCCTTGCCTTGGTAAACATGGCGTCGGTCCACTCCGGGTTTTCCTTGTCGATCATCTCGGGATCAGGCTTTTTCTTCATAGCGCGAATGTTCTTCGCGTTTTTCGCCGGATCGAAGTCGATCTCCACTATTTAATTGTATATACAAATAAACGGACCATCAACCCTAATCGGCAGGGTTTTCGATCACCAAACGGATTGCACTGCTCAGCACCACCCGATCTCGCGATCGACGAACGTCCCCGATCGCCAAAAATCGCGGCGCACTATTGACTTTCGCCTTATGTTCCCCTGTTATGGAAGCGTGCGCAAATGGCTGCCATACTCGATTTGGATTCAACCTTTACCCGAGCGTGGCTCCCACCAATGCGGCCCTTATTCATCGGCATTGGTCCTGAGCGGAACAGGGTACCGAGTCCCAGGTTTGTGCACCCCGGGTGCACAGCGACGACCAGCCGAATCCAAGTCGGCGAGATCCTGCTGCACGAAGGTGCCGAGGCCTACAAGCAAGAAGGAGGGGCCCAAGTTCATGCAGCGCCTAGTAGCCAAACAGAAGGCCAGAGTGAACGACTCATGAGCTTGGGTAGAGCGCCACAGTGCTGTCACGGTCACATCGTGCTAGCCACCCAATGTGGACCGAAACGCGGCGTGACCGGGCCGTTCATTGAACAAATCACCATGTTCCAAAAAGGCGAGGCAATATCACGTCGGTCGCGAACGAGTTTCACCGCAGCGAGGTATCCTCCGTCTTGGCTTCTTTCAGGATGCGTTTCCGCTGATCTACGTTTTTGTCAATGATTAATATTGTAACAACTATATGTTGACAGCCTTACCCAGTTCGGTTAATCTACGGTTTTTAGGATTTCCAATGGACTACGCTAGAACTCGCTTGGACGCCCTGCAGCGCCGACAGGAACTCACTGAACGGCTGACGAAGATTCTCAAGGAAAGAGTGAATCTCGAGACCGAGGAGGAGAAGAAGAAACGTGAGTTGGCGGCCATTGACCAAATCCTTGAAGGTCTGGATCTTAATGAGTCCGATGCACCGCTTGAGGGAGAGCCTTCGGGCATGGCAGACCACATCCGGCGCATGCTTCAGCAGACTCCAGTCCATCTGCTTCCGACACAGATTCGAGAAGCCCTGATCGCTGTCGGTGTCACGGGGAGTTCGCCGAAAAACCT
>JBEKWX010000521.1:0-2648 GCA_049512675.1 Terriglobales bacterium
TTCCTGGGATTATTCCTTTACGGGGAAAAGAGGTTGAGCCCGAAAGCGCACTGGCTGTCGGCGGTCGCAGTCTTTGTGGGATCGTGGTTGTCAGGCTATTTCATCATTGCCACTGACGCTTTCATGCAGCATCCTGTCGGCTATTCCACGGCCTCTGACGGGAGCTTGCAGCTGGCGAGCTTCTGGGATTTCGTGCTGAATCCCTGGGCTGGATGGCAATACGCGCACAACATGAACGGAGCGGCGATCACCGGTGCGTTCATCATGACGTCGGTGGGCGCCTTCTATCTGCTCTCCGGCAAGTGGACCGCGCACGCCCGCATCTTCGTCAAGGCCGGCGTGATCGCCGGTTGCCTGTTCAGCGTTCTGCAGATTTTTCCGACCGGCGACAGACAAGGCAAAATGGTCGCCGACCTGCAACCCGTGACCCTGGCAGCGATGGAGGGATTGTTTCAGGGCGGGCCCGGCGCACCGTTAGTCATCATAGGTCAGCCTAACGAGCGGGAAGGCAAGATCGATAACCCGATTGAAGTTCCGAAGATGTTGAGCATGCTGACTTATAAACGCTGGAATGCCAGCGTCCGCGGACTCAATGCTTTCCCCAAGCAAGACTGGCCGGATAATATCCCGTTGCTTTACTACAGCTACCACATCATGGTTGGTCTGGGGACATTCTTCGTCGCCGTCATGGTCGTCGCTTTGCTGCTGCTGTGGCGCGGCAGACTCTTTAACGCCAGGTGGCTGCTCTGGATACTGATGCTCGCAGCGCCTTTTCCGTATATCGCCAATACCGCCGGATGGATGACCGCCGAGCTCGGCCGCCAGCCCTGGCTGGTCTATGGGCTGATGCGGACTGAAAACGGCTACTCCAAGGCCGTCTCGGCCGGTAACGGCATGTTTACTCTATTGGGATTCATGGGCATTTACACTGTGCTGGGCATTCTGTTCCTGTTCCTGATCTGGCGGGAAATTGAGCACGGCCCTCTTGGCGGGCCCGAATCCGTATCCAATCTTCATCCGGCGGCAGAGGCGAGGTGACGAAGGCAAGGTAAATATGGCGACCCTTTGGTTTTGGATTGTCACAGTGATGATCGCGACCTATGTCGTGCTTGACGGATTCGATCTCGGCGCGGGTGCGATTTATCTGATTGCGGCCAAGACTAACGACGAACGGCGCCGGGTGCTGCGCGCCATCGGCCCGGTCTGGGATGGCAACGAAGTCTGGTTGCTGGCTGCCGGGGGCACGCTCTACTTTGCGTTCCCTCAACTCTACGCGTCGAGCTTCAGCGGGTTCTACCTTCCGCTGACGATTGTCCTTTGGCTGCTGATTCTGCGCGGCATTAGCATCGAATTTCGCGCTCACATCGAAAGCCCGGTCTGGCAGGATTTCTTCGACGTGATTTTCAGCGTCTCCAGCATTCTGCTGGCTGTGTTTTTCGGGGCGGCACTGGGCAACGTGGTGCGCGGAGTTCCGCTGGATGCAACCGGCTATTTTTTTGAGCCGCTCTGGACCAACTTCAAACTCGGCGCGCAGACGGGCATCCTGGATTGGTACACGATACTCATCGGCGTGATGGGGTTGGTGACCCTGGCCGCACACGGTTCTTACTATGTCGCCCTCAAAACCGATGAGGACCTTGGCCGCCGTGCCCGAGCCTTCGCCTTGCTCTGCTGGCCCGTGCAGTTTTTTCTGACTTTCAGTGCGTTGGTTGCGACTTATTTCATCCGACCCGATATCATGGCGAACTACGGGAAGCACCCGATCGGGATACTGGTTCCAATCGTCGTTGTGGCCAGCCTGGCGGTGATGCTCTGGGCTAATCCCAAGGGCAAAGAGAAACTTGCGTTCGTTGCCTCCAGCCTGTATATCACTGGAATGCTGGTGGGCGCGGCGTTTGCGCTTTATCCCGTTGTACTACCTGCCCGCGATCATCAATATAACCTTACCATCTACAACACCGCCGCCGGCAGCCACGGACTGAGCGTCGGCCTGGTTTGGTGGATGTTCGCCGCGGTGCTCGCGGTGGCCTATTTTGTGTTCGTTTACCGCATGTTTCGTGGCAAGGTGCAGGTGGGGGAAGGGCACTACTGAAGGCAGTTCTCAGTTCCCGGTTCTCAGTTCTCAGCATTCAATCCCAGCGGTTCACGCTGAGAACTGCGCTCATTCCCGCCTGCATGCACGAACCGGGAACTGAGAACTGTTTTTCCTTCCCGTATAATTGACCGATGAGCGCTCACTCCCATCATCCCGGCCAGCAACAGCCCACCCCGCAACCTTTACCTGGCGTCAATGCCATCATCGCCGTCGGTTCCGGCAAGGGCGGAGTCGGCAAGACCACACTCTCCGTCAATCTGGCAATCGCCCTCAGTAAAATGGGCCACAAAGTGGGATTGCTTGACGGCGACGTCTACGGGCCGAACGTTCCGCTCATGCTCGGCACCAACGAGCAACCCAAGGTGATCGGGGAAAACCAGTTCGCGCCCATCAACTCGCATGGGCTCAAGGTTATCTCGGTCGGCTTCCTCAACCCTGGAGACAAGCCGCTTATTTGGCGCGGCCCGATGCTGCATTCGATCATGAAGCAGTTCCTGGGATCGGTGCAGTGGGGATTGCTTGATTATCTTGTCATCGACCTTCCTCCGGGAAC
>JBEKWX010000522.1:0-2642 GCA_049512675.1 Terriglobales bacterium
GGGTCTGGCTGCCTTTGCCTGGAAATACGGAGAGCGGAAGGGCGAAACCCGTCCGATCCGCATCTTCCCGGGCGGGGCGAAATGGCTGGTCGTGCTCGCCCTGGTTTACGTCGGGTCGGAGATTATTTTGCTGGAGTTTGTGGGGCAGAAGGTTTGGGCCGCCATGTACTTCACTCCGCCGGCGGCCGATTCTCTCCAGGTGCAAGTGCTGGCCGGGCAGTTTGCCTTCTACTTCCGCTATCCCGGACCCGATGGCAAGTTCGGCCCCATCCACACCAACAAGATTGATGAAACCAGAGGGAATTTCTTTGGCATTAGTCAATCCGACCCCGAATCCAAGGACGATATTGTGACGGTGGATTTGGCGGTTCCGGTGAACCAGCCTGTGGAACTGCTGCTGAACTCCAAAGACATGGGTCACGGGTTCTATGTCCCGGAAATGCGCATTCAGCAAGACATAGTTCCCGGGATGGAGATCCCTCTGCACTTCACCCCAACCAAACTAGGCAAGTACGAAATCGCCTGCAACCAGCTCTGCGGTCTCGGCCACAACACGATGCGTGCTTTCCTCGATGTGATGTCGGAGGAGGACTATCAGAAATGGATAGTCGAGCAAGCCAGCTTGCAGTAATGTTTTCTGGCGACAGCGGCCGCCAACACGCGCTGGCGCAGGGAAGGTAACTCACGATGGCAAACGTGCCCATGGAAGTACAGCACCACCACACGGCGCCAACTGGTTTCATCCGCAAGTACATCTTCAGCCTCGACCACAAAGTGATTGGCAAGCAGTACTACTTCCTCGCGATCGTTTCGGTGTTCATAGGGATGGTGCTTTCGTGGCTGGTGCGGATTCACTTGGTTTGGCCCAACGTTCATATTTGGGGATTGGGTGCCTTTTCGCCCGCTGGAGCTCCCGGGGGCGTGATTTCACCGGAGTATTACCTGTCGCTGCTGACGATTCATGGCACACTGATGGTGTTCTTTGTGTTGACCACGGCGCCCCAGGCCGGATTCGGCAACTATGCGCTGCCGATTCAGATTGGCGCTGAAGATATGGCGTTCCCCACCTTGAACATGCTTTCGTTCTGGGTGACGTTCTTAGCCCTGTGCGCGTTGGTTGCCACCCTGTTCGTCCCGGACGGTCCTCCGATTTCGGGCTGGACGGCCTATCCTCCGCTCAGCGCCGTGGGTAGCATCGCCGGGCCGGGACAGGGAATGGGGCAGAATCTCTGGGCTGTTTCCATAGCGCTTTTTTGTATAGGCTCCTTGCTCGGCGCGTTGAATTTCATTACAACCACGATCGACTTGCGATGCAAGGGCATGACGCTCATGCGCATGCCGGTCACCTGTTGGGCCTGGCTCATTACTGCCATCCTAAGCTTGCTGAGCTTCGCGGTTCTATTTGCGGCGTGCGTTCTGCTCATCCTTGACCGTAATGCCGGCACCAGTTTCTTCCTCCCTTCTGGCTTGTTGGTCAACGGGCAACTCCAAAACCACGCCGGTGGTTCACCATTGCTGTGGCAACACCTATTCTGGTTCTTCGGGCATCCCGAGGTCTACATCGCAATCGTCCCCGGTTTTGGCGTTATCTCGCATGTGCTCTCGGTTTTCTCCCGCAAACCCGTTCTCGGCTACAAAATAATTGTGATTTGCCTTTTGGCGATCGGCTTCCTGAGCTTCACCGTCTGGGGACACCACATGTTCCTCAGCGGGATGAGCCCCTATTCCGGCTTCCTGTTCTCGATCCCGACATTGATTATCACCATACCCGCTACCATCATCTCCTTGCTTTGGTTGGGTACAGTTTTTGGCGGCAGACTACGCTTCACTACTTGCATGATGTTTGCCTTGGGCTTCGTCTCGGTGTTTGTGACCGGCGGCTTGGGTGGTATGTTCCTGGCGCAGCCATCGCTCGACATCTTTCTTCACGGAACCTACTTCGTAGTCGGACATTTCCACATGGTAATGGGAGTGGCTGCGATCTTCGGCATGTTCGCCGGTACTTACTTCTGGTTCCCGAAGATGTTTGGCCGCATGATGAATGAACGGCTGGGCAAAATCCATTTCTGGATCACATTTCTTGGCGTCTACTGCATATTCATGCCGATGCACTTCATTGGTCTTGAAGGCATGCCTCGCCGTTACTCGAGTTTCCTCAACGAGGCTATGCAACCCCTCATGCCAGTGCACAAATTCATGACCATCGCGGCGCTGATCACAGGCGCAGCCCAGTTCATTTTCCTTTTCAATCTTTTCTGGAGCATGTACAAGGGTCCCAAGGCGCCTGAGAACCCTTGGGAATCCACGACTCTGGAATGGACCGTGCCCTCTCCACCACCTTTTGACAATTTCGGAGGCAAACATCCTGTGGTGTATCACGATGCTTATGAATACGGAGAAGTGCACAACGGGAAGGACTACGTCATGCAGACTGATCCCGCGGGGCAGCCGGCAAAAAGTTAGTTGGGTCTGTGGCAGTATCGTGACCAGTAAATTCACGACGGAGCGAGCGCGAACATGTCTTCTTTGGACGGTCCGGTTTCAGCAGCAGCGGTTCATGATGCCCACGATATCCCGAGTTGGGGAGGCGGATCGCTGCCTTACGCCGTACCCTCGAAGAAACTGGGAATGTGGTTGTTTAT
>JBEKWX010000523.1:0-2641 GCA_049512675.1 Terriglobales bacterium
GCATAAACCACAAGCTGCGAGCCCGGCGCGGCGCACGCCTGGCGGCGATCACCAGCGGCGGCACGATTCCTGACAACGCCCTGTACAGCGTGGTGGCGGAGCCCGAAGGCGTGGTGGTGGGCTCGGTCGATGAAGACTTCGCCGTCGAAAGCATGGCGGGAGAAGTCATGCTGCTGGGGAACACATCCTGGAGAATTCGCCGGGTCGAAGCCAAGTCGTCGCGCCTGCTGGTGGAAAACGCACACGGTGCACCGCCCGGGATACCGTTCTGGCGAGGAGAAGCTCCGGCACGCACCGCCGAACTTTCGCAGGAACTGGGCGACTTGCGCAAAGAAATCAGCGACCGCCTGCCGGGCGTGCTCCCGGTAGAAGGATGGCGAAATCTTGCTGTAGTCGCTGACGCCGTGAGTTGGCTTCGAGAAGAATGCGGGCTCGATCTCTCGGGCGCCGAGCAACTAATCCAGTACATACTCGAAGGGCGCGCCGTGCTGGGCGATGTGCCGACGCAGACGACGATCATCGCCGAAAGATTCTTTGACGAGGGCGGCGGGATGCAGTTGATCATCCACGCGCCCTTTGGCGGGCGCATCAACAAAGCCTGGGGCTTGGCGTTGCGCAAGCGCTTCTGCCGCGGTTTCAATTTCGAACTGCAGGCGGCGGCCACCGACAACGGTTTGAACATCGCGCTCGCCGAGCAGCACAGCTTTCCGCTGGCGGATGTTTTTCAATTCCTGGCTGCAGAGAGCATGCCGCCGATCCTCGAGCAGGCGGCGCTGGCTTCGCCGATCTTTCAGACGCGCTGGCGTTGGGATGCGACCCGAGCCCTGGCTCTGCTGCGTTTTCAAGGCGGCAAGAAAGTGCCGCCGCAAATTCAGCGCATCCGCTCCGACGATTTGCTGGCCTCGGTTTTTCCCGATGTGGCCGCGTGCTTCGAAAACATCGAAGGGGACATCAAGATTCCCGACCATCCGCTGGTGCATGAGGTGATGAAGGACGTGCTCACCGAGGCGCTCGATATCGAGGGCCTCAGCGAAGTGTTGCGCGGCATCGAGCAGGGACGGATTCGTTGCCTCGCGGTCGATACTCCGGTGCCGTCGCAATTCTCGCACGAAATTCTCAATGCCAATCCGTACGCCTACCTGGATGATGCGCCGCTAGAAGAGCGCCGCGCGCGAGCGGTTGAAATGCGGCGGGTATTGCCGGCGTCCGTGCTCGAAGAAGTCGGCGCGCTCGATCCCTCGGCCATCGCGCAAGTGCAGCAGGAGGCGTGGCCCGATGTACGCGACGCGGACGAACTGCACGATGCGCTGCATACGCTGGTAATGGCGCCGGTGGAGGCCAGCTCTCGGCTCTCAGCTCTCAGCTCTCAGGAGACGCGCTCCGCGCTCGATGCTCTCGGCTCGCAGTTCACGGCCAACTGGAATGATTTCTTTGATCGACTCCAACGCGAAAATCGCGCGGTCGTAGCGGAAGCCGCGGGCAAGCAATATTGGGTAGCCGCCGAATGGGTCGAATGGTTCCAGATAATACACCCCGTAGAGACGGGGCTAGCCCCGTCTCCCGCTGCAAATCAGAACGCTCAGGATGCGAAGAGAGACGCAGCAAGCCGGCTCTCTGGGGTGAGCTTCGACGATGCCGTGCTGGCCGCGGTGCAGGGATGGATGCCACATCTAGGCCCGACCACGGCGTCGGAAATTGGCGAGTTGCTGGGGCTGCCGGCCTCCAAGATCGAAAAGGCGTTACTCCGCATGGAGGCCAGCGGAGCAATTCTGCGCGGCAAATTCCGCCCGGCAGATCCGCGCCCAGCAACATCCATTTCGCACGAACCCGAGACCGAGTGGTGCGAGCGCCGTCTGCTGGCTCGCATTCATCGCCTGACGGTCGCGACGCTGCGCAAGCAGATCGCCCCGGTCACGGCATCGCAGTTCATGAACTGGCTTTTGCGCTGGCAGCATGTAGCTCCCGGCACGCAGGTGCGGGGCGAGCACGGAGCGCTCGAAGTGATCCGCCAACTGCAGGGGTTTGAAATTCCGGCGAGCGCGTGGGAACGGTTTGTGCTGGCGCGCAGAATTTCCGACTACGATCCGGCGCACCTCGATCAGTTGTGCCTGACAGGCGCTGTAGGATGGGGCCGCCTATCGCCGCATCCCGCCACGCTTGAAGCCACGGGAAGCGATGAGAATCGGCGGCGAGTGATTCCGACGCGAGTCGCGCCCATTGCCTTCTTTGTGCGCGAAGACGCCGATTGGATGCGAGCTCATCACCCGGGCGCGGAGGATTCCGCGACGTCATTCTTAAGCCCGGTGGCCCAGGAGGTGCTCAAACTTTTGAAGCAGCGAGGTGCGCTGTTTTTTCCCGACATAGTGCGAGCGACGGGCCGTCTCAAAGCGGAAATTGAAACCGGGCTGTGGGAACTGGTCGCTGCGGGCCTCGTGACCGCCGACGGATTCGAAAACCTGCGCGCCCTGGTGACGCCGAAAAGCTCGTCTGGAAGCGGGCTGGGAAAAGCCCGCCGCCCGCGCCATGCCCCGGGACGCTGGTCGCTGTTGCACACCGAAGGCGCCGATCGCGACCGCAGCGTCGAATCCTGCTGCTGGATGTTGTTGCGTCGCTATGGCGTGGTCTTCCGCGACCTGCTGGT
>JBEKWX010000524.1:0-2638 GCA_049512675.1 Terriglobales bacterium
CACCACGTCGCCCTTTTCGAGCGGGACGTTGTAGTCGGCGTTGATCCAGCTGTTGCCGTTGCCTTTCCTTACCCGGATCGTGCCATCGAGCGCCGTGAAGTGCGCCTGCTGCGAAATCGTGGTCGACGGCCCCTTGAACGCAGGCGTCAGTCCCGCAACTTTTTCGAGCAAGCCCGAGGAAAAATACCCGGCCGCCTTCACCGTCGAGTCGGTGAATTTCGGAAACGCCACGTGCATGACGAAGCCAAAGATCAGCGCCGCACCGAGCAGCACTATAATCACGCTGCGGTACGTCACTGTCTTCCACGCCACGTAGAGTTCCGGCTTGACTTTATTCGACACGAGTCCGTGCCAACCTCATTACAAGATTCTGAAAATACAGATATCTCTCACACTCTGACCATCATATCTCTGCTGGGAGGGGTATTGAACTTGGGTCATTGCAGGAAAGGTTACGAAAGTGACGGGCGGAACCGCACCCTGCTCCCGCTCTCCTTCCCTTGCCCGGCTTCGCCCCGGGCGTTAGCATGAAGTGTTCCGCACTACTCCCAGGAGGCTCTTATGGCGACCGATACTCTGACCAAGCCAGTGATCGATGGCGGCACGACCAAGACCAGAGTTTTCAAGAATTTCATTGACGGCGAATGGGTCGAATCAGTCAGCGGACGGACTTTCGAAGACCGCAATCCCGCGGATACGCGCGAAGTCGTCGCCATCTTCCAGCGATCGAATAAGGCCGATGTGGACGCGGCCGTAGATGCGGCCAAGCGTGCCTTTGCCAAATGGCGATTGGTGCCCGCGCCTCGCCGCGCCGAGATGGTCTTCCGCGCCGCCCAGATCCTGATCGAGCGGAAGGAGGACTACGCCCGCGACATGACCCGGGAAATGGGCAAGGTGCTGGCAGAAACCCGCGGCGATGTGCAGGAGGCCATCGACGCCGCTTACTACAATGCCGGCGAAGGCCGCCGCTTGTTCGGTCCAACCGTGCCTTCGGAGTTGCCCAACAAGTTTGCCATGGCCCTCCGCCAGCCGATCGGCGTCTGCGGCATGATCACGCCCTGGAACTTCCCCATGGCCATCTCTTCGTGGAAACTGCTGCCCGCCGTCGTCTGCGGCAACACCTGCGTGATCAAGCCCGCGCAGGATACTCCGTTCTCGACCTTCAACCTTGTGCAGGCGCTGACTGACGCAGGAATCCCGAAAGGCGTGATCAACATCGTGACCGGCTTCGGCTCGGAAGTGGGCACGCCGCTGACCGAGCATCCGGTGGTCCGCGCCATCTCGCTCACCGGCTCCTCGGCGGTCGGCAGAATCGTGGGTACCACGGCGGCCAAGAGCTTCAAGCGTTGTTCGCTCGAACTCGGCGGCAAGAATCCGATGATCGTGCTCAACGACGCCAACCTCGACCTCGCCATCGAAGGCGGACTCTGGGGTGCGTTCGGCACTACCGGACAGCGCTGCACCGCGACCAGCCGCATCATCGTGCAGAAAGGCGTCTATACCGAGTTTGTCGATCACTTCGTGGCGCGCGCGAAGAAGATCAAAGTCGGCAACGGTCTCGATGAAACCGTCGAGATGGGTCCGGCGATCAACGAGAGCCAGCTCAAGACCGACCTGGAATACATCGAGATCGGAAAAACAGAAGGCGCCAAGCTCGTCACCGGCGGCCACCGGCTCGACCAGGGCGAGTACCAGCACGGCTGGTTCCTCGAACCCACCGTTTTCACCGACGTCGATCCCAAGATTCGCATCGCGCAGGAAGAAATCTTCGGACCGGTGGTTTCGATCATTCCCTGCGATAGCTTCGAGGATGCGATTGCGATCGCCAACAACATCGAGTACGGATTGTCGTCGTCGCTGTATACGAAGGACGTGAACAAGGCGTTCGCGGCCGTGCGCGATCTCGAAGCCGGCATCACCTACATCAACGCTCCGACGATCGGCGCCGAAGTTCATCTCCCGTTCGGCGGCGTGAAGGCCACCGGCAACGGCCATCGCGAAGGCGGCATCGGCGCGGTGGACTTCTACACCGAGTGGAAAGCAGTCTATGTGGATTACTCCGATAAGCTGCAGAAGGCGCAGATCGATCGGGCGGAGTAACAAAGTCTTCAACGCAGAGAGCGCGGAGTTTACGCAGAGGACGCGGAGTTTTGTTTCCTCATTTTTCTCTGCGGACTCTGCTGTCTTACTCTGCGATCTCTGCGTTTAGGTGTTTCTTGGAGCGTTCAATGCCTGCAACTCAAGCCCGCGAAATTACCCCCACTGCCCGTCTGGAAAACGTCCGCTACGCCATTCGCGACCTGGCCTGCATTGCCGACGAGGTCGCAAGGCAGGGACACAAAATTCTGCCGCTCAACATCGGCGACCCGCTCAACTTCGATTTCCAGACGCCCCCGCACATGATCGAAGCCGTCTATAAAGCCATGCGCGACGGCAAGAATGGATATTCTCCGTCTTCAGGAATCAAGGAAGCCCTCGAAGCCATTCGCGGCGAGGCGGCCCGCAAGGGGATCACCAACATTCAGGATGTTTTCGTCACCTCGGGCGTCAGCGAGACGGTCGACATCTGCCTGGCCGCGCTGCTCAATCCGGGCGACAACCTGCTTACTCCCTGCCCCGACTATCCGCTCTATTCCGC
>JBEKWX010000525.1:0-2963 GCA_049512675.1 Terriglobales bacterium
CCTTCATCACGTAGTGCAGGCCGTCGAAGAAATTTGCGGAATAACTCTCGTAAAACGGGAAAGGGCGGAAACCGGGAAGCGGCTCAAAGGGGCTGGAGGTCCACTCCCATCCATTCGCCAAGAGGCCGTCCACGTCGAATGCGCTACGGGCCGCGGGAAAGGCGTTGACCGGCGATGGGTCCCATCGCCCGAAATCGAAGTATCCATGCTGAGGCGCCGGCGGTTGATCACCCCAGGGGAAGGTTTGCTCGGCGCCTTCGGCCGTCCCAAAAGCGGCGCGCTGCCACTCTGCTTCCGTCGGTAATCTCTTTCCGGTCCAAGCCGCGTAGGCGCTGGCCTCGGCTTGACTGACGTAGACCGGCCAGTCAAGAGGCAATGGCATCTCCCGGAACATCGAACGATAGCTCCAGGCTCCTGTCTTGCCCGGACCGCCGCTTCTTGACCAGAAAAGCGGATGCGCAATACCCTGAGTTGCTTTCCAATTCCAGGCATCTGAAGTCCACAAGCTGCGCTCCTGATATCCGCCGGCGTCGAGGAACTTCCGATAATGTTAAGGATTCTATCTGCAGTGGTTCCGGCGCGAGAGAGCCGCGGGGAGGGCTGAAAATGGGACGCCGGAACCATTGCGGATAGAATTGGATTGAAGTGAGCCGGAACGGGGTGTATGGGGATTGAATGAATTTCTGGCTCTGGATGCGGGTAAGGAGCATCACCGAAAGCTAGCCGCAAGCGGCGAATCGTGGTTGGCGAGGGTGGACCGCGCGAGTGGAAAGTGATGTTTTCAGCCCAGATCGGGGCTTCTGGGCACACATCTCCCTTAGCCTCGGCGAAGGCTGTTGGTTCGGCATCTCGCGAGAGAGTATTCATGGCGAGTGCTGATGCGGCGCCGGAATCGGGTGCGCGGGCGGGAAGATCCGGATCAGAAGCATATGCCCGCTCTTGCAGACGGGGCACGGTTTGCGCTCCCGTTCCTTTGGTTTTCGATCCCGGCCACCGATCACAGCATCCTTGTGCGGCGCGCTTGGCGCGTTGAGTAAGGCGCGGCAGAGCGCCAGTTTCTTTCCCCTCGCCCGGTTGGCCAGAAAGCCAAACTGACGGATGCGCACGAATCCTGCGGGCAGGATGTGGAGTAAAAAGCGGCGGATGAACTCCACCGCGTCCAGCGTCATGATCTTGGTCCTGTTCCCGTCCGCGTAGTCCTTCCATTCGAAGCTCACGCGGCCGTTTTCCATCGACAGCAATCGCCGATTGGAAATGGCTACGCGATGCGTGTAGCGGGCCAGATACTTCAGAACCTGCTCCGGCCCGCCGAAGGGCGGTTTGGCATGGACCACCCATTTGATGCTTTTCGCCTTGCGGCACAGCGCCTGGAACGCGGCCGGTTTCGCCAGACCGGCCATCTCTCCGTGGAAGCGCAGCTTGCCTTCCTCAAACGCTTTCCTCAGGTAACTGAGAAACACGTTTCGGAATCGGCTGCCTAACACTTCTATAGGGAGAAGGAATGACGGCTTTCGGCAACCGATCCAGCTCGCGCCGTCCGGTGCGATGCCGCCGCCGGGCACAACACAGTGCAGGTGTGGATGAAGATGCAGGTTCTGTCCCCAGGTGTGAAGAACAGCGAGGAAACCGATCGCGGCGCCGAGACGTTGGGGATCGCCCGCAATCGTGAGCAAGGTTTCCGATACGGCTCGAAACAGCAGGGTGTAGATCACGCGCGCATTCTGAAGCGCCAGGCCGCCGATCTGTTGCGGCAGCGTGAATACGACGTGGAAATATGGGACCGGCAGCACTTCTCTCTGCCTGGCCGCCAGCCACTTGGCGCGCGAGGACGCCTGACACTTGGGGCAGTGTCTATCGCGGCACGAGTTATACGAGATGACGAGATGCCCGCACGTATCGCACTGCTCCGCGTATTCCGCGTGCCGGCCGAGGGCCGCGGTGCGACAGTCGCGAATCGCTTGGAAGGCTTTTTTCTGCTGAGGACCGAGCACATGTCCCCAGTGCGCGAAGAAATCTTTTTCGTACGTGCGAAAGATGTCGGCCACTTCGAGCCGACTCTCGTTCATCTCGGTAGCCGGTGGCTCTGTACCAGATCGAGCGAGCCCAGCATTTCCAGTGGGCTCTTGGTGGAACGAATGGCGGTGTCGGTTACCCGCAGATAGAGGGCCGTGGTTCTCACCTCCGCGTGCCCTAGCAGTTCTTGGATGATCACCAGGTTGACGCCGTCCTCCAGCAGATGCGTGGCAAAAGCGTGACGCAGCGAGTGCGGATGCACCTTCTTGGCAATACCGGCCAGTCGGGCCGCCTTTCTGCAAGTGCAAAAAACGCTTCTGGGTGACAGCGGACAGCCGGGCTTGTTTCCGGGGAAGAGCCAGCCCGTGGGTCGCTTCCGCCGCCAGTAGGCGACCAGCACTTCGCGCAGCGGCTCAGCGAGCATGACCTGCCGGTCCTTGCGACCTTTGCCACCTCGAACCCAGATCACTCCGCGGCTGGAGTCCAGGTCGTGAACCTTCAGGCTGGTTGCTTCCGACACACGAAGCCCGGCCCCGTACAGTGTGGCCAGAATCGCCCGGTGTGCCAGGTTTTTCGGTGCGGTCAGCAGCGCTTTGACTTCTTCCTTGCTGAGGATGAGCGGAAGTCAGGGTGTGGGAATAGAAGAAGCGGAGTCCGCAGATGGCCTGAATGTAGGTCGACAGTTTGACCCGCTTCTCGTTGAGCAGGAACAACTGCCACGAGCGGATCTCTTCAGCTCCGAGTTGATCCGGCGGTTTGCGGAAGTGCTTGGCGAACTCGGCGACCGAGCGGACGTAGCATTCCACGGTCGTTGGTGCGTAGTTGCGAATGCGGAGATCCTCCAGCATTCGCTGTCTGAGTAGAGTCATCGGTAAAACCTCCTTCACCGATGAAACACCCAAATAACCCCGACAGCGGGCGCGTTGTTCGCCACTCGCAGAACAACGCCC
>JBEKWX010000526.1:0-2637 GCA_049512675.1 Terriglobales bacterium
GGCGTCAAGGTCCATGAATTCGTGCAAATGATCGTGGCGGGCGATTTTCTGGGCGCCGCCGCCAAGATCCGGGAAGACAACGTTCTGCCGGCGATCACCGGCCGCGTCTGTCCGCAGGAAGACCACTGCGAGGGCGGCTGCCTGATGGGGAAGAAAGTTAAGCCGCTCGGGATCGGCTACCTGGAGCGATTCGTTGCGGATTACGAGAAGCGCATGGGTGTTAGCCCCGCGCCGAATGCTCCTCCGACTGGGAAAAAAGTTGCGGTCGTCGGCAGTGGTCCCTCCGGGCTAACGGTCGCTGGCGATCTGGTGCAGAAGGGGCACAAGGTTCGCGTGTTCGAGGCGCTGCACGAACTCGGCGGCGTGCTGGTGTATGGCATTCCTGAGTTTCGCCTGCCCAAGCAGATCATCCACGAACAACTGGACTATATGCGTGCCATGGGAGTCGAGTTCGAGACCGATGTGGTCGTGGGAAGGACCGTCTCCATCAATGAGCTCCTGGAAGAAGAAGGATACGACGCTGTGTTTATCGGGACGGGTGCCGGGTTGCCGGTCTTCATGAACATTCCGGGCGAGCACCTGAACGGCGTCTATTCGGCGAACGAATTTCTGACTCGCATCAACTTAATGAAAGCTTACAAGTTCCCGGTTTACGACGAGCCGATGCTCGACCTGCACGGAAAAGATGTAGCCGTAATCGGCGGCGGGAACACTGCGCTTGATGCCATTCGTTCAGCCTTGCGCCTGGGAGCGCGCAAAGCGTATGTGCTTTACCGCCGCAGCGAAGCGGAAATGCCAGCGCGGGCCGAGGAAGTGAAGCATGCGCGTGAGGAAGGGATTGAGTTTCAGATGCTGACCAACCCGATCGAATTCAAGCCCGATGGTGAGGGCTGGCTGGGCGCAGTCCGCTGCCAGCGCATGGAACTGGGAGAACCCGACGCTTCAGGACGGAGGCGGCCGGTGCCGATAGCCGGGTCGGAGTTTGAAATTCCTCTGTCGGTGGCTGTAATCGCGGTTGGCACCACCGCTAACCCGATTGTACAGAGCACAACTCCTGGCTTGGGGACGGACAAGCGGGGGTACATCCAGGCCAATTCGGATACTCAGCGCACGACGAGGAAGGGCGTGTTTGCCGGAGGCGACATCGTTACTGGAGGCGCCACTGTAATTCTGGCGATGGGGGCGGGGCGGCGGGCGGCCAAGTCCATCCACGACTACCTGACCACCGGGGAATGGTGAACGATAAGTCCCGTCAGATAAGGCGGGGTGGAATATCTCCGCCCCGCGCGTACTTCGAACACAAACAGGACTTAACCACCGCACGATGACGACGTCGTTCCGGGGGACATTCTCAAAGAAACTCCACGTCAGATAAACCAATGACAAGGGTGTACTAAGGTGGTTTTGAGATCAAGAAGGAAATCCCGACTTAGATTACGGAGAAGGCATGTCCAAGCGGATTACTGAGGTTGTGGTGATCGGAGCTGGAGTTGCAGGACTCGCATGCGCCCAGGCGCTCTGCCAGGCAGGTCTCCGGGTAAGGATTCTCGAAGCGCGGAACCGTATCGGCGGCCGCATCTGGACCGTGCACCCCTCCCTAATAAACGCGCCGGTCGAACTCGGGGCGGAATTTATCCATGGTCTGCCCCGGGAGGTGTGGCAGATCGTAGAGCGGGCTGAGCTGCAGACTCACGAACTGACTGGAAACCGATGGCGTCTGGAGCAAGCAAGGCTGGCACCCGCGAGTGGCTCCTGGGATCTGATCGACAAAATCTTTAGCAGGATTGATGAGTCTCGACCGGATCAATCATTCCGCGAGTTTCTGGAACACGCCTGTGGCGACCTTCCTCGGCACACGAGGATCGAAGCGGCCGCATATGTCGAGAGCTTCCACGCATGTGACGCAAGCCGGATCAGCGCTCATGCGCTCGCGCGATGGCATCGGAGCGACCAGGAACTCCAAGGACACCGTGGCTTCCGTGTTCCCAAGGGATGCGAGGGTCTGGTCCGAGCGCTTGTAGCCGCCAGTAAACCGGACCTCCTCACGGTGCGGCTGAACGCCGTTGTTACCGAGATAGCCTGGAAGCCAGGCGCGGTGGAGGTGACGGTCCAATCGCCCGAACGATCGCCCGAACAACAGCAGCACGCCAGTATTCGTGCCGACGCTGCCGTCATCACTTTGCCTCTCGGGGTTCTGCAGGCACCACTTGGAACTGGCGGCGCCGTCAGCTTTCGGCCAGAGCTGACCGAAAAGGCCGATGCACTCAAGCAGTTGGAGATGGGTAGCGCGATCCGACTCGTCCTGTGTTTCCGGCATTGCTTCTGGACAGACCCCAAACTGGTGCCAACGCCTATGCCGGACATGAGTTTCTTGTCAGCTCCAGAAGAATTGTTTCCGACGTGGTGGTCGTCTGTGTCTGTGAAGACCGCCATGCTGACTGGTTGGTCCGGCGGAACCCATGCTGAGCAGCTCTCCGGGCGCGGAAATGCGACCATCGTGGAGCGTGGATTGGAAGTCTTGCGCCACGTCTTTGGAGTGCCTCTGGAAACCTTGCGAAACTTGCTGCAAGAGTCTTTTGTACACGACTGGCAGTCCGATCTCTACTGCCGAGGCGCCTACAGTTACCCTCTTGTTGG
>JBEKWX010000527.1:0-2636 GCA_049512675.1 Terriglobales bacterium
GCTCTGGGATATGCCATTATCGAAGAGATCGTCGCAAAACTCACCCGTGACAGGTGGATGCTTCCTCTGCAACGGAGCAAGGACAAGGACCCTATCGATGCTTTGATCGGCATTGTACGGGCGATACCACATCGGCCAAGAGACGTAAAGGGCGGTTGTCCCCTGGTTAATTTGGCGCAGGAGATGTCTCAGATCGACGAACAATTCCGCAAGCGATTGGAGAGAATCTTCCATGCCTGGCAAGAAGGCATAGCCATGGCTTTGCGGAGGGGACAGTCGCAGGGAACATTGCGCCGCGACTTGGTTCCGGAAGAGACTGCGAGCTTTCTGATCGCGATGGTCGAAGGCTACGAAGTGTTGGCAAAGAATGCTCAGCATGCGAAGGTGTGGAACGTGGGAATCAGAAATATCGTGGGCTGGCTGAGGTCTCTTCGGCCGCCGGACAACTACAAGCGGGGCTCACCGCATCGCCCCCTACGGAGGTAGTTAAAACTCATACATCCCAACCCGTTCGTATATCTGAACAGTCAGCATCGCGATCGGGCGAAGCGCTTCAACCTACCTCATGCAAAAGGAGAACGAACAATGACAATGACAACGATCGCAGTGTCGCGCAGGAATCTCCTCGCAACCGGAGCCTGCGCGCTGGTTGGTGCCATGAGCCTGCCGGGACCGGCAAGTGCCAGCGCATCGGCAGGGCAGAACTTAACGAACGAGGAGATTGTCCGGAAGTGGTACGCAGCCTGGGAGCAGAAAGATTGGGGTCCAGTGGATAGCCTGCTCGCCGACAATTTTACCTTTTCTAGCGCGGCCGGCGACGACCACATCAGCAAGAGCACTTTCAAAGAGCAATGCTGGAAAACACAGATCAATTTTATTGAACATTTCGACCTGGAGCGTGTCTCCACTGGCGCGGACGATGCTTTTGTGAAGTATCTTTGCCACACCAAGAATGGTAAATCGTTCCAGAACGTGGAGTATCTCCGAATCAAGAACGGAAAGTTGCAATCCATTGAGTGTTATTTTGGCGCGCAATCCAGCTTTCCGTCAGCAGTAAGCACTGGGCAGAAGTAGCAGGAAGTCGAAACGAGAGAACAAGGGGTTCCGTCATGAGCGCCCGCGAAATTCAGGATGAGAAGGCGATTGCATGTGAGATGTTTGTTCAGCAAACCGCTCACGCTAATGCGGACGTTTCGGCTAGCCCACTGCGGGGAGCGGCGATTTGCTCCACCAAGAGTACACGGGATTACACTCTTGAATCGACAGCGGACGAGTTCTGCGAAGCTGCAGATACATCATTGCTTCCGGTAATCCGAGTTGATGCTGCAAACCTCATGCGAGTCTTGCGGCAGTTGGATGTTATAGCAAAACGACAGGCGCCACGAATCGCGTTCAAGGCAAAGGGTAGAATCCTATTTTTGGATTTAGCCGAGATCGTGGCAGTGCAAGCGGAAGGTAATTACGTTTCGTTGCGACCCCGAACTAATTCCTATTTGGTGCACGAGTCCCTCTCGTCCATGGCGGAGAAGCTCAAGCCCTACGGTTTTATTCGCATCCACCGCTCGGTCGTCGTGAATATTTCGGGGGTGGAGGAGATCCAACCTTTACCGACGGGAGAGTACAGGCTGCGTGTAATAGGCGGGAAGGAATATTTGGTAACGCGTAAATACAAAGACAACCTCAGAGATCTGGCTCAACTGTGGGTAGGCTCAGAGCGGCTTTGCGGCTAACAGGCAGCCAGAGGTATCACCTCGTTATTCCATCGTAGCCCTCCCGATCGTCCGTTAGGAAAAGTCAGTCGGATCGCTACTTGAATCCCCCGGCGAAAACCCCTTTCCCCCCCGAATATGCATTCCACCTTCTGGGCGAAGTGCGTGGCAAAACCGTATTGGACTTGGGTTGCGGTTCAGGGGAGAACTTAATTCCTCTCGTTCACAGAGGCGCGCATGTAATCGGTATTGACATCTCTCCAGAGCTGATTTCTATTGCCCGGCAGAGGCTCGACAAAGCTGGCCTCAGCGCAATTGTTCGAGTCGGCTCGGCATACCAAACCGGGATGGCGGATGAATCTGTGGATGTTGTTTTTTGCATGTCGCTCATTCACCACCTCGATATCGCACCAGCACGAGAGGAAATGCGGCGCGTCCTGCGGCCTGGCGGTTCCATTTTTCTGAAAGAACCCGTGCGCTTCAGCAAAGGCTACGAACGTCTGCGATCGCTATTTCCGTCGCACGAGAATATCTCGGAGTATGAGCATCCGCTGACTAGCGAGGAACTGAGTGCGTTCCAGCAAACCTTTGGAGTGACAGGCTTGCGGTATTTTCGTCTGCCGTTTGTTGCTTTGGCGCAACGTTTCTTGCCCGCTATAGCGCGTCCATTCTGGTACGCGAGCGACTGGATTCTTAGGTCCTTACTGTCTGTAAAGCGGTACGCCACCACGGTTGCTCTCCGCCTCCAGAAGCAGGCTCTTAGCGATTCGTCCCCCGAGCTTGGGCCGTAACTGTCGAAACATCCCGTGGCTGTTGAAAAACTCCCTCACTAGAAAATGGTCGAAAAAACTTTGCGCTAGGATGCCCTATAAACGACCTTCTCGGTTCGGGTAGACATTTTCTATCCCCCAAATTTCGGCTGTTTTG
>JBEKWX010000528.1:0-2635 GCA_049512675.1 Terriglobales bacterium
CGGTGGTCAAGGTGGAATCGAATTTCAATCCCAATGCGGTGTCGCGCAAAGGCGCCATGGGGCTGATGCAGTTGATGCCTTCGACCGCCCGTTCGCTCAATGTTTCCAATCCTTTTGACCCGGCGCAGAACGTGGATGCCGGGGTTCGGCATCTAAGGAAGCTGTTGGACAGCTACGGCGGCAACGTTCGCCTCACTCTGGCAGCCTATAACGCTGGAGCGGGAGCGGTGGCGCGGAGCGCGGGCGTTCCGCATTTCAGGGAAACGCAGGACTACGTTCGCCGCATCACGAACTTGTATAACGGCGGCAGCGAGCCGGGCCCGCACATTTTCGGCAAGCCGGCGTACGAGCCGGTCCACATGGAGCGCGATGCTCGGGGCGTGCTGTACATCAGCAACACGGAATGAATTGGCGTCCCGGGTGGTGGCGGGGCGGTTTGCGATTTCTTGAAATGGTAGGGTGGTTTCCAGCAACTTTGCGACGCAGTTTGGGTTGTCATATCGAGCGAGGTGAGGCGACGGACCCATGCATTCCGGCCGCCGCGAGCAGATGTATAGGTCCTTCGCTTCGCATCAGGATGACAACGCTGAACTAGGATGGCCAGGTGTTGGATTTATAGCAGGAATTTAGTGAAGACCCAGGCTTCTACGACCCTAACTCGTACGAACCTAATTCGGGGCGCCCGCGCTTTTCGGCTGGGCGCAGCGCTGTTGCTCGTGCTGCTGCCGCTGGTTTCCGCATCGGCGCGCGTCCGCCACAACGATGCCTGGGCCCGCCCGCAATTCGCCAAGGCGGAGCGCATGCGGGAGGCTCTCAACGGCCGTCCGGTGGGCGAGCGCACTCGGCACGAATACCAGCGTGTGATCGATTCCTACCGCCGCGTCTACTTCGGGTCTCCGGCGTCCCCGAAGGCGGACCCGAGCGTGGTGGCGACCGCCGAGCTTATGGTCGAGATGGGGCGGCGCTTTGACGACAACAAGATTCTGTGCGGGGCCATCGAACAGTACCGTTTCTTGCGCAAGGAATATCCCGGCAGCAAGTACCGCTTCGCTGCGCTGTTTACGATCGGCGAGATCTATAAGGACGATCTCCACCAGCCCGAAGAGGCGCGGACGACCTTCACCGACTTCATGCATCGCTATCCGCGCAACCGGCTGGCCGAGGATGCCCGCGCCGCGGTGAAGGAAATCGATGCCGAGGCGGCGGAAAGGGAACGCTCGGCCGAGAAGATGGCGCGCAAGCGGCGGCCTAATATCGGCACCAGCGTCGGTGCCGGCGGCGGCGCCAGTGCCAGCGCTGGCTCCGGTTCCGACGGGGCGGCCGAATCCGTGAATGACGCGGACGCCCGCCGCGCCGCGTTGCCGCGCGTTACCGGGGTTCGCCACTGGTCCACGCCCGACTACACTCGCGTCGCTATTGACGTCGAGCAGGAAGTGAAGTTCGGCTCCCAGCGCATCTCGAATCCGGACCGCATTTTCTTTGATTTGCGCGATACCACACTGGCTTCGACGCTGGTCGGCAAGACCTTCGACGTCGACGATGGCTTCCTGAAGAAGATCCGGGTTGCCGAATTTGAACCGGGGCGCACGCGGATTGTGCTGGAAGTAGACAACCTCGCGAGCTACGACGCTTTCCTGCTGCCAGACCCGTACCGGCTCATCATTGATATTCACGGCAAGGACAGCCACGGAAAGCAGAAGCGGGCGATGACGGCCAGGGCGGAGACGGACGCGGCGGTTTCCGCGGAATCGGACGACGACTCCAGCGCGGCGGCAGCGGCGGCTGGCGGCGGCTTGAAATCCGATGGGCGGAAAGCTCAGCGGGACTCTGACAAGAATACGGCCGGGTCTCGGAAACCGGGACTGGTCGAAACCGACCTGCCGCCCGAAGATGCCAGCGCGAACGGCAATGGAGTGATTAAGACCACGGTTGCAGTCAAAGGATCGAACCGCAGGATCCCGAAGACGATTGTGGACGCCGATGTTGACGCGAACGTTGGTCCGAACGCTGACCCGAAGGTTGACGCGAACGTCTATACGGACGACAGGGCTCCATTGACAGTCGCCTCGCTGGAGCATGAAAAACTTCGCCCCGAAGTAACTTCGGGCCAGGGCGCTGATGTTTCCGACGCTGACGAGGCGAAGCCGGCAAAGTCAGACTCACATTCGCCTTACGCGTCTTCGTCTTCTTCCTTGCACCGGAAAAAGTCACGTTACGCCGCAACGGCGGGAGCTTCCGACACCGCTGATCTTCGTTCAGATGATCGTCGTTCAGCTGACTCACGTTCGGCCGATTCTCGTTCGGACACCCGGCTTAATTCGCACGAAGCGCGTCCCACAGCTGCTGGGGACCGGTCTTTGACTCGCGCCCTGGGGCTGAAGATTGGCAAGATCGTCATTGATCCCGGTCACGGGGGCCATGACACCGGCACCATTGGTCCGAACGGCCTGCTCGAGAAGGACGTGGTGCTCGACGTGGCCAAGCGCCTCGGGCGTTTGCTCGAATCGCGGCTGGGCGCTGAAGTGATTTACACGCGCCGGGACGACACCTTCATTCCCCTCGAAACCCGCACCGCGATTGCGAACCGGGAGCGGGCGGATTTGTTCATCTCGATCCACGCCAACTCGAGCCGCGA
>JBEKWX010000529.1:0-2628 GCA_049512675.1 Terriglobales bacterium
GGCTGTCGCCGGAGTGCTTCTGCTCTTTGGCCTGTGGACACCATTAGCAGGAACCGCGATCGCCATGGTCGAGGCCTGGATATTGTTGGCGCGGTCAGGGAATCCCCTGATCGCCATCATGCTAGTTAGCCTGGGTGCCACCGTCGCGATGATCGGACCCGGGGCTTGGTCGATTGATGCCCAACTCTACGGACGAAAGCGCATCGAACCTTCAAGGCAATAAGACCAATTCCAAATCCTCCCAAAGTATGAATGCTTTCTCTCCGGGAAGTGCAAGCCTGCGCCAGCACGATATACCCAGACCACAAATGTCCGATTTGCCGATGTAATCAAATCTAAATTATTGCAGACTCACCACAGACTTCTCAATTATGAGTGACATCGTCATGGGTGCGAAGGTTCGGGAGGGGATTATGGCATGCGCGACAGTAGCTTTCACAGACGCGGGAAACCTCGCAGGAACCTGTTTTCCCAAGGTGAGCGAGGTCGAGGATCAGCAGGTCTATCTAGAACCAGAAATCAGAGCTGAGTACTGCTTCGAAGGCATTATTGGCAAGAGCTCAGCCATTCAGAAGGTGCTGGAACAAGTCGCGATCGTTGCGCCTACGGATTCCACAGTGCTGCTTCATGGTGAGACAGGAACCGGCAAGGAGTTGATCGCACGCGCTATCCACAACTTAAGCTCCCGGCGCGAGCGCGCCTATGTGCGAATGAATTGCGCTGCCATTCCCTCGGGACTGCTGGAAAGCGAACTGTTCGGGCACGAGAAGGGAGCCTTCACTGGAGCTCTGATCCAAAGAAGGGGCCGATTCGAACTGGCGGACGGAGGCTCGCTGTTTCTGGATGAGATCGGCGACATCAGTCTGGAACTCCAGCCGAAACTATTGCGTGCCATCCAGGAGCAGGAGTTCGAGCGGCTGGGAAGCTCCAAGACGATCAGCGTGAACGTGCGGCTGATTGCCGCCACGCATCGCGATCTTCCCGCCATGATTCGGGACGAGAAGTTCCGCGAGGATCTTTTCTATCGATTCAACGTCTTCCCGATTGAGATCCCGCCTCTTCGGGAGCGGCGGGAGGACATTCCGCTGCTGGTGAACTATTTTGTGTCAAAGGCAGCGGGGCGGATGCGGAGACAGATAGAGTCCATCCCCAAACGTGCCATGGAGATACTGACGAACTGTCCGTGGAAGGGGAATATTAGGGAATTGGCAAACTTCATCGAACGAGCTGTCATTCTCACACGTGGTGAGGAGTTAGAGGTGCCGCTTACCGAGCTTGCCACCTCATCCGAGACCAATATTGCTGTCGGAACGGCCTCTACGTTTCGACAAGCAGAGTCCTCTGTAATCATCGGTGCATTGAGAGCCGCATCGGGACGCATCGCAGGCAAGGGGGGAGCCGCCGAACGTCTCGGATTGAAACGTACGACGCTGCAAAACAAGATTCGCCGCTTGGGCATCTCAAAGGCGACTTACAGCGATTAGATGCTTTCATGTCTCCGCAGTGCACTCGCTTCTAGCAATTTACGGAAGCGAGTTTCCCAGAGTAGCGTTAGACATCTTTTGAAGCCTTGAAGCGCGATAAACCAGTGGGGGCAAGGGCCATGAGCGAGAAGAAAGACAGAGAACGAGTAATCGCCGAAATCACACTTTCGCATCTGATGCGATTGGGAAACGAACAGGGTTGTCCTGTGAGCCGAGAACAGGCTCTCTCATTTCTCAATCAGGAAGAGCGTGCGTTTGAAATGTGGAAGCACATGATGCAGGCCGCTGAGGACTTCATCGCGGCCAGCTTATTACGGCATTCCCTTAGCCCCGGAGGACACCACGGATTTGCGTCTCAGCCCAGCCCGTTGCGATCAATCAGCCCTGCCGCGTACTAGCGTGTTTCGTGTCCAATCCGCTCATAGTCCAGGAAATGTGCAGGCAAGGGAAGCACGCAGCCAACTCAGCGTTGCGGGTCTTCAATTAAAGGGAATTTCAGAACAGATTGTCTCAGCGGTGCGGGTGATAGTCGCCCTTAGTGATCCCGAGCCGTCTCATCTTATTCTGCAGGGTCGTACGTTTAAGGCCGAGGCGTTCGGCCGCTCCGCCGTGACCCGAGATTTGCCCGGACGCCGCCCTCAATGCCTCGAGGATGACCTTCCGCTCGGCTTCATGGAAGGTAGATGCCGGGCTCAACGCGTTGCGAGAATGAGAAGCTTGGAACTCGGCGATTGGCACTTCTAGTTCTTCGCCGTGCGAAAGTATGACTGCGCGCTCGATGAAGTGTGCCAATTCCCTGACGTTGCCCTTCCACGGATAATTTGTCAGGACCTCCATTGCTTGCGTGGGGATGGACTTGATGTTTTTCCGCATTCTCTTTGATAGTTTCGAAACGAAATAATTGACCAGCAGTGGAACATCCTCAGGCCGCTCCCGCAGTGGTGGGATCTCAATCGGGAAAACGCTGAGTCGATAAAAGAGATCTTCGCGAAAACTGCCCTGTCGAATCATTTCGGGGAGATCCCGATGGGACGCGGCGATCAGACGCACGTCAACCTGCATGGTTCGAGTGCTACCCAGCCTTTCGAATTCCCGCTCCTGTAGAACGCGCAGCAATTTTGGCTGTAATTCGAGATTGATGTCG
>JBEKWX010000530.1:0-2620 GCA_049512675.1 Terriglobales bacterium
CAACATAATTCCCAGCGAAATCTCGTTGCCGTTGAAGACGACGATGAGCTCCCGCATGAGAACGATCTGGCCGATGACCGCGCTGAATCCGATCAACGCCAGCGCCGCCCTTACGGCAGAAGGCGGTTGTTTCGCACACGGCATTGTGACGGGCTGCATAGGTGCTGCTACCAGAACGAGATTAGAATTTAGTTGCGCAAAAGCAAAGAGCTCAAAGCAATATGCCGTTGACCGAGGACAACTTACTCAATCGTCGCGAAGTGCTAATCAAACTGCTCCGCCTGGGAGGAGTCGCTGCCGGAACCGCAGGCTTCGGATTCTGGCTGAGTGAAAAGAGCCAGCGCCCCGAGCCAGAGCTGGCCGTCAATTTGAAGCGCAGTCATACTGTAGCGCTTGATGCGGCTTTGCCCGAGATGGCGGTCATCCAGGGAGGTGATCCCGAAGAACTGGTGCGGACTGCCCTCGAAGAACTGGGCGGCATGCATCGCTTCGTCTCCCGCGCCGACGTGGTGCTGGTGAAGCCGAACATCGGCTGGGACCGCACTCCAGAACAGTCGGCCAACACGAATCCGAAGATCGTCGCAGAGATCGTCCGTCAGTGCTGGAACGCAGGGGCGAAGCGAGTCATCGTAACGGACGTGAGCTGCAACGACCCGCGCCGGTGTTTTCAGAGGTCGGGCATTGCTGAGGCATCGCGGCGCGAAGGCGCTGAAGTAATCCTCCCCGATCCTGCCAGATTCAAAGATGTAGACCTGCAGGGCGAGGTTCTGCGGGACTGGCCGGTTTTCGATCCTTTCCTGAATGCCGACAAGATCATCAATGTTCCGATCGCCAAACACCACAGCCTGACCGGCACGACTCTGGGGATGAAGAACTGGTACGGCATTCTGGGTGGACCACGCCATCAGTTGCATCAGAAGATCCACGAAAGCCTGGTGGACCTCGCTGATTTTATTCGTCCGACTCTTACCATCATCGATTGCTACCGCGTGCTCATCCGGAACGGCCCGACGGGAGGCAATCTTGACGATGTGCTGCTTAAGAAGACGCTGGTGGCCGGAACAGATCCGGTGGCGCTCGACGCTTATGTGGCGAAGGCCTACTGGAATCTGGAAGTTTCCTCTCTGCCCTATTTGAAAATGGCGTCCCAGCGCGGTTTGGGAACCTATGAGTTCGGGAAGATACGGACACGCGTAAGAAGCAACGGATGAGAAAGAAAGAAAAAGATAGTGCCCAACACTCAGTACTCAGTACCCAGTGGGCGGGTGGCGATGGAATAGAGTGTCAAACCGCATGGCTCCATGCGAAACTGGGCGCATGAAAGTCATCGCGGCCGGCGTCACCGCGAACAAGAAGCCCGACAAGCCGCGAGTCGGCGACGCGTGACGAATGACCGTGACATCGCAGCAGATTTGGAGTACTGTACCTGCCGAAAGCTGAGACTGGGCCCCGTTCGAAAAACTTTCCGCCGCAACGGAGACCTATGCAGCCGCACTTTGCACCTATCATCGCGTTGGGCGTCATGCTCGCCAGCGCCGTCACCGTCGTCTTCATAGCCCGCGAGATGGTTCGGAAGCTCAAACAGGACCGCATCGTTCGCGACTCTCTCGCCAAGCTGAAAGTCGAACAAGAGCGGGCCCGACTGCAGCGCATCAAGGATTATTCTGGCCTGTTCGCCGATCGCGAGGCACACGAGCGGGCGCTCAAAACGCTGTTCGCATCTTTTTGTCCTAAAGGGTACTTCAAGGATCACGAACACAACCACGAGCACGACACACAGGCGGCGGCATGAAGGCGACGGGATATGATTACGCATTCAGGTTGATCGCGTTTCTAAGACCGCAGGGCGTTGCTGAAACCTAAGGCGCAGCCGGATTTTGGCTAGACAGCACGTCTTCCCTAGACATGCCCGACTAGGAAACTGCAACCTCAGCGGCGGGCATCGACAACGGAAGCACTACCTCAAACTTGCGCCGCCCTCCACAACTACTGGCCTTTGCGATTGAGCGCAGACCGCACCTTTTCCTTTGCACTCTGCTAATTCTGGAGGGGCATTCTTGGCAGGGAGATCACAATGGAGTGTGATTCGCAGCACAGCCAAGCGTTTCATCCAGACCGACACTGGCGTCAAACGAGGCTGCCTCAGCTGGCCGCGGAGTGCGCAAGGTGCGACCCAACAAGTGAACCTGGCGCGAGGGCGTCATACAACGGTGTTAAGGAGCCTAGTTCATGCTCTCACCATATGGAATGGAGATTGTAGAAAGCTGTCTTACATGCAAGCTGCGCACTAAGACAAGCTTCTGCGATCTGCCTCCTGCCGCGTTGCAGGCTTTTGAAGGCATCAAGTATGCGACCGCCTATCCTCGGGGGCGGTGCTGTTTGTCGAGGGGCAACTGCCGCGCGGCGTCTTTGTACTCTGCAAAGGCAGCGTAAAGCTTGCCATCTCCTCCCCTAGCGGCAGAACGGTAATGGTGAAACTTGCCGAGCCTGGGGAGGTACTGGGGTTGAGCGCCACGCTGTCCGGCAAACCATACGAAGTGACGGCGGAGACGATCGATCCCTGCCAAGTCAATTTCGTCAAGCGCGATGACTTTCTTCGTTTCCTGAAAGATGATGTGGA
>JBEKWX010000531.1:0-2603 GCA_049512675.1 Terriglobales bacterium
CGCAAAGCGCGCACTTATCTCCGAATCGTGCGCGAGATCGAGTTGCGCGAGGGCGATAAATTCATTGCCGTGTATCCGGCGGACGCCTATTCGGTTTCGTATTCGATCAACTTTCCTCATCCACTCATCGGCAAGCAGACCTTCTGCGTGCGGCTGACCAACGGCAGTTTTCTGAAAGAGGTTGCGCCGGCGCGCACCTTCGGATTCCTGCATGAAGCCGATGCCATGCGGCAGCAGGGACTGATCCGCGGCGCATCGACCGAAAATGCCATCGTGCTGAACCGCGAAGAAGTGCTGAACCCGCCCTTGCGTTTTCCCGACGAGTTCGTGCGCCACAAGGTTCTCGATCTGATCGGCGACCTGGCTCTGATCGGGAAACAGATACTCGGTTCGGTGGTGGCCGACCGTGCCGGCCACGCCATGCATACCGCGCTGGTCTCGCGCATTTTGCGCGACCGGTCGTTCTGGGAAGAAACAGAACTGAAAGATGAAACCGTAGCGCCGGCGTTCGCGGTTGGAGCGTATAGCTAGCTGTTTGGCAAAACCATTCATTGCGATTGTGGACAGCGAAATGGGGCGACTGGCTAACGACAAACGACCAGCGACTAGCGACTAACGACTAACGACTGCCGCCCGCTTCTCGCGTAAACTAGTCTCACCTACTTGAACAAGATCAAACATTTTGTCCACGCTTACGGCGACTGGATCAAGCACGTTCTTGCGCCTCTGGGGCCGTGGGGGATGCTGGCGTTTGCGGCCGTGGATGGCTCCTTTCTGGGCATGCCGCTGGATGCGATTTTCGTGGGCTACGTTTACCACGACCGTTCGCGGTTCCTGCTGTACGTGCTGCTGGGCTCAGCCGGGTCGGCGCTCGGCAGCATCGTTCTCTACGTCATCGGGTATACGGGTGGCGAGGTGCTGTTGCGCAAGCGGCTTTCGCCGGAGCGCTTTGAGAAAATTCACGCGTCTTTCGAGCACCATAAATTCTGGGAGCTGATGTTTCCGGCGATGTTGCCGCCGCCCGCGCCGTTCAAGATCGTGGTGCTGGCGGCGGCGGCGTTTGAAATGAACTTCGCACATTTTCTGCTGGCGATTTTTGCCGGACGCTTCGTGCGCTTTCTGATTGAAGCGCTGCTGACGCTCTGGTTCGGTCCGCAGATTGTGACCCTGGCCGGGAACCTTTTCGCGCACCACTTCATAGGGATTTTACTGGGAGCGGGAGCGCTGCTGGTGGCGTGGCTCGTCTGGCGGCGGGCGAAGCGGCAGCGCGCGGAAAATAAGAACGCAGCGGGGAAGGATTCCGCGCTGCGTTCGGAAGAGACTCGATTGATTGGCTAAATTTGATTGGCTAAGCGGCCGCGGTTCCGTGCGGCTTATGGGAGCGGGCGACCACGGCGGCGACTGCGGGCACGCCGAACATGACTGCGGTGAAGAGCAGGTCGCCGGCAACTCCGCGGCGGAAGAACGGCAGGCCGGCGGCGTAACACGTGATCAGACCGGACAGTGTCTTGGGATACATGGCCCAGCCTGCCCAGACGGCGAAATTACTGACCACGAAGAAAGAGACGGAACTGGCCAGCGCCGCTCCGCCGACCCGCAGCCAGTTAGCATTTTCGCGCAGCCGGGTTCCGAGCAGGAGAATCGCCGCATACCACGCCCAAGTCACAAAATGGTCCCAGGTGAGGGGATACGAGTAGACGATCTTGGTGAGGATGACGTCAGTAGCAGCCAGCAGCGCCAAGGGCACCCAGAGCTGGCGCCGCGGACCGCGCGCGCCAAAGTAGAGCAGCGCCGCCGCTATCGGAGTAAAGGCCAGTGGATGCGGCATAAAGCGAACCGCGACCGCGAAAAGAACAAAAACATAAGCCAGCATAATCACCTCGTCGGAAGCCAGTTAAGATTGTTGCGCGAGCGGATGCTGCCGGTCAAGGGAAGGGCGAAATTTTTAGGTGGTGGCTCGGTTTCCGGTGCGCGTTACACGATCGTTGTAAGATCGTTGTTTGATCCGTTGTACGATCCGTTGTTCGATCAAGGGGATTGCCTCCGAACATGAAGGGCAAAGTCGTCGTCATCACGGGCGCGACCTCGGGTATCGGCCAAGTGGCGGCGGAGAACCTCGCCGGCATGGGCGCGCGCATTGTTCAGATAGCGCGCGATCGCGGGCGCGCCCAGGAGGCTCTGAAGCGGCTCTCGGAGCGCGCTCCCGAGGTTGCGCACGGCATCTTCTATGCGGATCTCTCGCGCCTCAGCGACATGAAACGGGTCGCATCGGAGATCGCCCAGGCCGAACCGCGCATCGACGTCCTGATCAACAACGCCGGCGCCATGTTCAGCTCTCGGCAACTTACCGAAGAAGGCCTGGAACGTACGTTCGCTCTGAATCACATGTCCTACTTCGTCCTGACGCATGGCTTGCGAGATCGTTTGGTGGCCTCGGCGCCCGCCCGGGTGGTGAATACGTCGTCGGATGCGCACCAGGTTGGCGCGCTCGACTTGAACGACTTGCAGTCGGCCGAGGTATTTCGCAGCCGCAACTTCTTGCAATGGCTGCGCTACGGAGGGCCTGGTTTCAAGGTTTATGGCCGCTCCAAGCTGTGCAATAT
>JBEKWX010000532.1:0-2595 GCA_049512675.1 Terriglobales bacterium
CAAATTACCCGATTACGAAATTACAAACTTGCCCGTCAACTTCCCCGGTACGCCGATCCGACGCGAATATTCCGGAACCGCGCCGGGCTTGCGCCATGTCCGGTGCCCACGACCTGCTGCGGCTGGCCTTTGCCGCAGTTTGGAGTTCCCCACAGCGTCCACTGATCGCGCGAGCAGATCGCGTCCATCGAATTCCAAAACTCCGTCGTGATTCCGGAATAAGAAGGATTTTTGAGCATCCGCACCCGCTTACCGTGCTTGATCTCCCACGCGATCTCGCATCCGAACTGAAAGTTGTAACGCTTGTCGTCAATCGACCAGGACTTGTTGGTCTCCATGTAGATGCCATCGTCGGTCGCGGCAATAAGCTGTTCCAAGCTCAGCGGCTTTTCTCCGGGCAGAATACTGACGTTGGTCATGCGAATCATGGGCAGCCGGTTCCAACCTTCGGCGCGCAGCGTTCCACCCGATCGCGTGGCGCCGATGGTATGGGCGGTTTCGCGCGAACTCAAATATCCCGTAAAGCGCCCATGCGTAATAATTGGCGTCGACTGCGCCGCCACACCTTCGTCGTCGTAGGCGAACGTCCCCAGGCCCGGTCCGTGTTCCTGCCGCGCATCGGCCACGACGTTGACCAACTCGCTGCCGTAACGCAGATTTCCCAGTTTCTCGAGCGTTAGGAACGACGTGCCGGCAAAATTTGCTTCCATGCCGAGCACACGATCCAGTTCAATCGGATGCCCGATGGATTCGTGAATCTGCAAGCTCAGCTGCGATCCATCCAGAATAATTGTGGCCGTGCCTTCCGGGCACTGCTCGGCCCGGTGCAACGCTACGGCCTCTTCTGCCACGCGGCGGGCATTCTCCAGCAATCTCATTTCTTCGATCAGTTCGTAGCCGCGGTTCTGCCAGTGCCCGCCGAACGAGTTCGGATAGGATCGCTTCTGAATCTCGGATCCGGCAAACGCATACGCCGTATAGCCGGCCCCGGTCGAATATTTTGTCTGATGGATGCTGGAGCCCTCGGACGAAAGAAACCACGACTCCTCGCGCTGAAAGTTCATTCCCGTTTCGGCGAGCGTGACGCCCGGAACGGCGCGCATCTCCGCGTCAACCTTCAGCAGCAGATCGAGATTCTGCTCGACTGACGTGGTGAACGGATCGACCTTGTAAGGTGTCGTCCATTCTGCCACCGCCGCGGGTTCGGGAGCCAATCGAACATCTTCACGCTCCACACGCGCCGAGGCTTTCGCAATTTCAACTGCCCGCGCGGCCGCCGTTTCCACCGCGCCGCGGCTCAAATCCGCGGACGCGGCAAACCCCCACGCGCCTTGCGCGATCACGCGCACGCCGATGCCGACCGATTCGGACTCCGTGGCATGACCCATTCGTCCGTTCTTGGTGGTCAATGAGCGGTTACGGATCGACACCACGCGCGCGTCGGCGTAAGTAACTCCGCGCACGGATGCGGCGTCGAGAGCCAACTGCGCAGCGGTCTTCATCGTGGAATCAACTTCATGATGGAATCAACCGTACCACGATCAGTTGAGGATTTGAATTTGTTGCAGATGGATTGTTGCGGATGATCGATCAGTGCAGCCCCGGGGCGGCCACCGCCAGCGGCGCCCGTTTGCGCGAAACATCCAGAAAGAAGCGGCCGGCCCGCAAATGGTCTTCGTTCCTGTTCGTGCCGTCTTCGTTGCTGCCGACGGAATCGGTCCACACGGCACCGATTTCGACCTTATCGTTGCCATTGCTCCAGCCCGCGACCTTGGTGGGCTGCCGGCGCTGTTTCTCGACGTAGGCCTTGATCACTTGCGCCGTGGTCCTGGCGGCAAGATAACCGTGCTCCCCTTCTTCGAGCAACGTGCACACGACAATTTCCGGATCTCTTCTCGGCTCCACGCCCACAAACCAACCATTGTCCTTGAATTTCTTACCGCCCGCGCCCAGCTTCGCCTTCAACGCATTGCTGATTGTCTGCGCGCTGCCCGTTTTGCCCGCCAAGTCAATGCCCTGAAGATGAGCACTGGGCGCCGTTCCGATGGGCGCGACCACGTTCGCCATGGCGTCCGTTATGAGCTCCCAGTTTGCCGGATCCAAAGGCACCCTGACTTCATCGGGCGTCGCCGCCGGTAGGACATTCGCCGGCAAGTCGGTTGGATTGATGACGTGTGGACGCCGCAGCAGTCCACCGCTGGCAATCGCGCCCAGGGCACGCGCCAGCTGAATGGGCGTGGTCGCTACGGCGCCCTGGCCAATGCCCACCGAAATGGTTTCTCCCGCGTACCACTTCTGTTTGAAGTTGCGGATTTTCCATTCTTCGGACGGCATCACGCCGGTGACTTCCTGCGGCAGGTCAATGCCGGTCTTTTGACCCAGTCCAAGTTCAGTGGCGTATTTGGCGATGCGATCAATGCCCAGCTTCTCGGCCAACGTGTAAAAGAAAACGTCGCACGACTGGTAAATGGCCTTGCTAATCTCGACCACGCCATGCGTGCGGTGCTCGGCAACCACCCAGCACTTGAAATAGCGGCCATAGAAATTGGCGCCGCCGTTGCAGTTCACATGCATGGTCTGGGCGATGCCCTCCTG
>JBEKWX010000533.1:0-2573 GCA_049512675.1 Terriglobales bacterium
GTCCGCTGCCCGAATCCGAAGGCGCGAATGTATTTGTAGAGCCGCTCGTCGCCCAGCCGCAGCGCGACTTTGATGGCGCCGACGTCGCTCGACTCCGCAATAATGTCGGCGACCGAGAGCAGACCGTGCGGCCTGCTGTCGCGTATGCGCATGCCATTGATCACAATCGATCCCATCTGGCAGTCAAACATTTCGTCCGGTCGCGTGACCTTCTCTTCCAGTCCGGCGGAGATAGTAACCATCTTGAAAGTCGAGCCGGGCTCGTAGATGTCGCTGACCGCGCGGTCTTTCAGCGCGTCGTTCTTAATTTCCTTCCGAATATTCGGATTGAATGTGGGACGGTTGGTGAGAGCCAGAATCTCTCCGGTGCGAGGATTTTCCACGATCGCCGTGCCCGCGATGGCGTGCGTCTCTTCCATCCCGCGCTCCAGTTCCCGTTCGGCAATGTACTGGATGTTCTGATCGATCGTGAGGACGACGCTATTGCCCGCTTCCGGCTCCTTTTCCACACTGGCAAACCAGCGCTTGCGCGCGTCGACGGAAATCATCAGCTTGCCCGGCTTGCCCTCGAGTTGCTGGTTGAATTGTCTCTCCAGTCCGCTCAGGCCCTGATCGTCCGTGCCAACGTACCCCAGAACCTGCGCCGCCAGTTCCCGCTTCGGATAAAAGCGCTTGGGTTCTTTCTGGTAGTGGATGCCTTGCAAATTCAGCGCCCGGATGCGCTCAATCGCCTCGGCGTCGGCCTTGCGAGCCACCCAGCAAAAAGTCTTGTGCGCGCGGCAGTCAGCGAGCAGCACGCGAGGATCGTCTTGCGTAATACGCGCGATCAGGCTGATGGCATTGGCAAGGTCGGGAGTTTCCGATGGCACCACGAAAGCCGAGTCGACCTGGATGGACATAGCCAGCTCCCGCCCAGCGCGATCGTAGATGACGCCGCGCTTAGGCGAGAGGTCAAAACTGCGCTGTTGTTGATGCTGAGCCCGATGCTCGAAATCGCCGTAGCAGAAGATTTGCAAATAAACCAGCCGCAGGCAGATAGCCAGCAGCCAGAAGCAAAGCAATCCAGACAAAGCGTAGAGCCTGAATTTTGCGCCGTTCGAAGAGATACCCGCCACGTCCAACCCTCAGAAACTTTCGGCGGCCCCGAAGAGCCGCCGCGAAAAACCGTGTGGTGACTGGGCTCTATCCCGTGTGGTTACGGGGCTTTGCCCCGTCCCGACGGGACGAAGGCCCGTAACGCAACCATTGCCTTACCGTACCGAGACGACGGCCACCGGAGTCACGCTAGCCATCACCGGCGCAGCCGCATCCGTGGCGGCATCCATGCGCAGCACTTGCCCAGGCTGCGGCGATTGCAGCCCAAGTTTGCGCGCCATCACATCAATTCGCTCCGGATCGCGCAGCGACGCCTCTTCCAGGCGCAGCGCCCGGTTCATTTCCGTAAGACCCTCGCGCTCCGACCGCAGCGTCTCGATCTTGTACCCGTACTCAATGGCGCGGAAATGTTGCAGCGTGTATCCCATCACCAGCAGGAACAAGCAACCGAGCGCCAGTCCGAAGAATTTCATCTCGCGCTCGCGGCGCGGATCTTCGACCTTGACCAGGCGCGAATTATCGATGTTCTTGCGGAAATAAATTTCCGGGGTCCCCAGCCAGCAGGACCTGCGCCGGCTGAGAGGAGCTGCGCTGTGCACGGCCAGGGCGCTCATGATTTATGCCACTCCAAGAAATTTGGAATCGTAGTCTGAGTTTTCCGGATGGGAAGTAATCCAGGGTTCAACGCCTGCAGGTTCAACCACCAAGGCTCTGTCCGCCCGCTTTTCCACGCGCTCGACCGTAGCCATCAGATCTTCAATAAGAGTGCCGCTAAATGTCATTTCGAGTATTCCAGTTTTCTCTCCGGACCCGGCCTTGTATCATTTTTTCTTGGCCGTTCCGGAAAAAATTCCACCACAGCGTTGCGGCCTCTTCATACGGAACGGCCGCCATTCCCAAACTCTTTACCCGGCACGCCTTACCATCACCGCACCGGGAGCCCGGCAGTTTCTCCGGGCTAACTCAAACTTTTTCGGCCGGGTGCCCCACTCATTCGCGCACTTTGCGAATGAGTGGGCCCCTTTCGCGCTAAACTCTTTCGGCCGCCCGCATCTTCGCGCTGCGCGACCGAGGATTCCGCTCAATCTCTTCCTCGCCAGCCGTCACCGGCTTCTTAGTCAGCACCCGGTACAACCCCTGCCGAGCACCCCCGCGAAGCGCATCCTTAACAATCCTGTCTTCAAGCGAGTGAAAACTAATCACCACCAGCCGGCCGCCAGGCCGAAGCACGCCCGGCGCCGCCTCCAGCAGTGCTTTCAGATCGTCCAGTTCACGGTTTACGAATATTCGGAGAGCCTGAAAGGTCCGGGTCGCCGGATGAATCCGCTCATGTTTCATTGACCGGGCCGCAGCCGCTACCACCTCGACAAGTTGCGTCGTCGTGCGTATCGGCCGCGACCGGACAATGGCTCTGGCGATTCTCCGCGACCTCCTTTCCTCACCGAATTCGTAAATCACATCGGCCAGCTCGCGCTCGT
>JBEKWX010000534.1:0-2573 GCA_049512675.1 Terriglobales bacterium
CCAGATTGATGACGATGAAGGGCAGGAAAATCATGCGCAGCAGCGTGAGCTGGTTGGGCGCAGTCAGGATCTGCCGGTAGTTCACCGAGCTTTCTCTCCTCCAGCGTGTTCTCCGCGGGCATGTCCTCCGGCGCTCTCAAGAAACTCGCTCACCAGAAGCGGGGCGGGATCCTGCCCGGTCTTCTCGGCGAAGCGCTGGGCAAGCGAGAGGAGGTTGCCTTCGGGAAGATCCAGTTCCATTCGCTCCACGCGGTGCATGGGGAAAAAGACGACGCCGGAGGTGAAGGGTTCGCCGCTTTTGATCTGCGAGGCAAGATCGTCGAAGGATGCGACATCGACACCGCGGATGCTAAGGCCTTCGGCCGCAAGGTGGAGAATCGCTCCCCAGAATTTTTCGCGGGGGTTGGTCAATGTCGCGATCACGAGCGCACCCTGACGGAAAGGGCTGACAGCTTGCGGTTCCTGATAAAAGCTAGTACTGGGCACGATGCGATTGTCGTCTGTCGGGGGCAGAAATTGCAAATGGAAGCATGCACGTCATAGGAAGTTCATGCACATCACGAGAAGTTAAGGGGCTGGGCCCTCTTTTTCGAACGAATCGGCTACATTTCCGCGCTGCGCGCTGTCAATTCGCTTTAAAGCTACTCAAGAGATGGCGAAACACCGGATTGTTATCCGGGCTGACTACTTTGCGTTGCGCATCGGAAACGCTCAGGATGAATAAAGTGTTTTCGCCATAGATGTAGTAATAAGAAGCCGCCTTGTACTCTGTCAAATATCTTGAATGCACTGCCACGGCAGCATGACTCAAGTCCGGATAACCGGCGGCTCTTAACCACCGATCGAGTTGGCCAGGGTTATAGAGATTCACCTTTGCCGCGACAGTGTACTTCAGTGAATGGTCCACGAAGTAAACCTCGCATGTGGTTTCGTCTGACGCCGACCTTTTGTTCGAATATTCGATAGCGGTCACTACTTCAGCGGTTTCGGGATGCTCGAAAACGCCGCCGCAACCATCATCCTGATAGACTTTCCACCCTGGGCCGTCAATGACCGGGCCGACAAATCTGAAAGTGTGAAGCATTTTGTCGAGTTCTTCCTCCAGTTTTGATGAATCGAATTGCTTGACGGCGTCGGTGTCGTATCCGCTACTGGTCACAGCAATGAGCAGCGCCAACTCAAAACAAACTCGCTCATGGAATGAACGGTATGCTGGGCCACCGATGGCATGACCTGTCGCCGCGCCGCCGGTCTCCCCGAAACGAAAAGGTACGCCGTTTATGATGGCCTTTTTGATTGGATATTGACCTGTGTCGATTTTGTTGCACTCCTCTTCCGTACGAGCCTCGCGGAGGATGTTCACGGACAGGCCGGCGGCTTCGAAATTTGTTTCTGAGTCGCCATTCCCGACGTACTCAAAGCAGGCGACGCTTTCCGACTCGCATATCGGTATATACGAAAGTTGAGCCTCCTTAAGGTCGGGTTTAACCGGGTAGAAATTGAAGCTCCCGGGATACGCGATAACAAACCCGTAGTCGGGGTTGTGGTACGTTCGCCAGCCCTCGGGAACATCCGTGGCGAAGCTCGTTCCGCAAACCGTTGCGAGCATTGCCAGGGACAAAAGTATGATTCGCACGACCGTTCGGCCGATATCAGTGTTCGGTTTCATTTCGCGCCGCCTTCAAATCGATCCCTACCTGTTCGGCCTTCTTGTAAAGATGCGATCGCTCCAGTCCCAGCGCACGCGCCGTGTTCGAGATCTGGTGGTGATTGCGTTTTAACTCCGCCAGAATGATTTGCTTCTCGAAGGCGCGAACGCGGTCGGCTAGCGGGCCGGTGCCGGGCGATGCGGAAGCGGGCGCGGCAACTGATGCGGGCAGCGCCAGCGCCACGGTTTCGCCGGTGACTTCATCGGACGTTGCGAGCAACATCAGCCGCTCGACTGCGTTTCTGAGTTCGCGGACATTGCCCGGCCACGGATGTTCCTGCAGCGCGGCCATCGCGCCTGCGGTGAAGCGCATTGGCTTCCATCCGTTGGTGGCGCTCACCTGAACAGCAAAGTGTTCGATCAGCGCCGGGATGTCTTCGCGGCGTTCGCGCAACGGGGGCAGGCGCAGGGGGAAGACGAACACGCGGTGAAATAAATCCTGCCGGAATTTTCCGTCGCGCACTTGCGCTTCGAGATCGCGGTGGGTGGCGACGACGACTCGCACATCCACGGCGATGGCTCGCTCGCCGCCGATGCGCTCCACTTCTCCTTCTTCGAGCACGCGCAGCAGCTTGGCTTGCATGGCGAGCGGCATGTCGCCGATTTCGTCGAGGAAAATGGTGCCGTGCTGGGCTTGCTCGAACTTGCCGAGATGGCGGCCGGCCGCGCCGGTGAACGATCCTTTTTCGTGGCCGAATAACTCGGATTCAATCAGCTCCGCCGGAACCGCGGCGCAGTTCAGGGTGACGAACGGAGCGCCGGCCCGCGGACTGCGCTCATGCAGCGTGCGCGCCACCAGTTCTTTTCCCGTGCCGGTCTCGCCGAAAATGCAGACGCGCGTTTCGCTGGCGGCTACGCGTTCCAC
>JBEKWX010000535.1:0-2569 GCA_049512675.1 Terriglobales bacterium
CAATGCGCAGGTGGCGGAGTAACAGGCCTACCGATCGCTCGACACCGCTAGCCCCGACGCCGTTCTGCTGGACTTACGGCTACCGGGCGCGGGCGGCTTGGAAGCGCTGCATGCCATCAAGAAGCGTCGCGCGGAGGCGCTGGTGATCGTGGTAACCGGATATGGCACGGTGCAGTCGGCTGTGCAGGCCATGAAAGATGGCGCGTACGACTATGTCACGAAACCGTTCAGCATGGAAGAACTGCGTCTGCTGCTCGAGCGGGTCGCAACTCATCTACGGCTGAAGACCGAGAACCGCGCGCTGCGAGAAACCATCAAGTCGCGGCAGGGTTTCGGCAACATCATCGGGCGCGCGCCGGAGATGGAGAAGCTCTACCGCATCATCGCCAAGGCCGGACAGAGCTCGCATCCCGTGCTGATTCTGGGCGAAAGCGGCACGGGCAAGGAGTTGGTCGCGAAGTCGATTCACTTCGCCGGCATGTTCCGCAACAAGCCGTTCATTCCGGTCGATTGCGGGTTGCTCCGGTGAAGGCGCCGCGCACGTGGCCGAACAGTTCGCTTTCGATCAGCGTCGGCACGAGCGACCCAATCCGAAGGATGGCTTGCTGGCGATCGCCGAGGGGGGCACCGTATTTCTGGACGAGATTGGCGAACTGCCGGTCGACTTGCAAGCCAAGCTGTTGCGGGCGATTCAGGAAAAAGAAATTCGTCCGGTGGGAAGCGTGAAGCGCGTTCCCATCAACGTGGGATACTGGCCGCGACCAATCGCGCCCTGGAACGGGCCGTGACCGAGGGCACGTTCCGCCGCGATCTTTTTTTCCGCCTGAACGTGCTGACCCTACGCATCCCTCCCTTGCGCGAGCGCAGGCAGGATATCCCGCTGCTGGTGGCGCATTTTCTGGAACGCATCGGGCGCGACGCAGGAGCGGAAAAGACCATCTCGGACGAGTCCCTCAAGGCGCTGATGAGTTACGACTGGCCCGGAAACGTGCGCTAACTCGAGAACTCGCTGGAGCGGGCGTGTGCCCTCAGCAGCGCTAACCAGATCCAGATGCGCGATCTTCCCACTCAGATTCAAAGCGCGCCCATCGACGTGCTGGCGATGAGCCAGCCCAACAATGGCATAGTGCCGATGGCGGAACTGGAGAAACAGACCATCTTGAACGCTCTAACCCAGGTGAACGGAGACAAGATGCTGGCAGCGCGTCTGCTCAAAATCGGCAAGACCACGCTGTACCGCAAACTAAAGGAGTACGAGTCGCGACTGAATTTGTAATTTGTGATTGGTAATTGGTAATTGAAAATCGCGCGGCTCCCTGGGATCAAGATTACAAATTACAAATTGCCAATTACAAATTCCCCAGTCCCAAAACTGGGCGGCCGGTCCAAGGGCTCGTGCCAGAACGGGAGCCCAGGCGGCAGCCCGAGCGCATAACTCATTCATTTTCAGGCTAAGACAATTGGCCCGCGAGTTGCGGAAGGATTCAGCATGATCCTTCTCGTGACGACGAGCGAGCGCGCATGCGAGTGCGCCAAGGCGCTCAATGAGGCGACTGGCGAGGGGGTCGCGGTGGCGGAAGGCCTGCCCCGGGCAACCGCGCTTTTGCGCGCGGAAGACTACCGTGCGGTGGTGGTCGATCAATATCTGCTCGAAAGCGAGCCCCATGAAACCCAGACCATGCTTGAACACCTGGGCATCGCCATCCTGGTGCAGGTCAATCTGGCGATCAGTGGAATGGACCGTCTGGTGCGCGAAGTCCGGGCGGCCGTGCAGCGCCGCCAGCGCGAGGAAGTGCGGACCCGCCAAGCGGCGCTCGCCAAGCTCCACAGTGAACTGAATGGCACGATCACAGCCCTGCTATTGTCCAGCGAACTGGCCCTCGGAACCCCAGATCTGCGTCCGGCGGCAGCCGAAAAGCTCCAGTCGATTCACGAACTGGTGAAGAAACTCCGCAACCAATTGGAGAGCGCGGGTGTAACCGGAGAGCCCGAACCGCTGGCACGCGTCTAGTCGCGCACGTCCAGCCTAGCTGCGCACGTCTAATGGGCCCAACCTGGGCCGATGAAGGAGTCTTCATGCACAGCTGCACAAGCTGCGGAAAAACTCGGGTTCGAAAAATCAGGTTCGTATCAGGGCATCGCTTCAGCGATGCCGCAAGCTCTTTCGGAATCATCCGCCCCTTTAGGGTGTGCGTGAGAACTGGGTCGTCCCTCCGGGACTTAGGTCATTCTTCCCACTTGTTCCCAGCGCTGAAGCGCTGGGCTAAGTTAGTTCGCCCCTCCAGGGCTGTATTGTCGAACTCTTCGTTCCACCGTATTGCCAAAATGCCAGTTCTCACGCACACACTTTAGGGGCTACGCTCGCAGTCTTCGGAATCCATCCCAACCTTTTACAAATCTCTACCCAAAGTATTCGCAAGGCCGGTGTGCGGGTTGCGTTCTTCGGAAAAGGAACGGAGGCCTGTAATGGAGAACCGAACGACGGTGCTTTACGTAGACGACAATCCCAAATCCAGCCGATTGCTAGCCAGTGTTCTTGAAGAATGCGGGTTCCGAGTGATCGCGAAAA
>JBEKWX010000536.1:0-2567 GCA_049512675.1 Terriglobales bacterium
GCCATGGAGAATCCGGCTTCACCGAAAAAACTGGCAGGCCGCTACGAGGTCAGGCAGATCCTCGGCCAGGGCGGAATGGGCCTGGTCTACCGCGCCTACGATACCGTCGTGCGCCGCGAAGTCGCGGTCAAGACGATCCTTGATATTCCCGACCCGGCCTCGCTTCAGCTGTTCTACAAGGAGTGCGATGTGCTCGCCTCCATGAGCCATCCAAATATCGTTGAAATTTTCGATATCGGAGAATTCGAAGAAGAGGGCAAGAAGAAGCCCTACTTCGTTATGCCACTGCTCCCCGGCACCACGCTGGAACATTTCATCCGCAAGGCCAGCCATCGTCTAACGGTGGAGCGCACGATTGACATCATTTCCCAGGCCTGCCGTGGCCTGCAGGCGGCACATGAACGCGGTCTGGTTCATCGCGATTTAAAGCCGAGCAATATCTTCGTGATGGAAGACGACTCGGTGAAGATTATCGACTTCGGCGTCGCCCACATGGCCGATGCCCACACCACTCGGGCGCAAAAAGGGACGCTGCTCTACATGTCACCCGAGCAGATTGAATTGAAAGCGCTGACCCCTGCGTCCGACATTTTTTCCCTCAGTGTGGTTTGTTATGAAGCCATGACGGGCCGGAACCCGTTCCAGCGCGCCCGAGCCGATGAGGTGGTCGACGCAATTCTCCGTCAAATACCACCTCTGGCGGCAGAATTGAATTCGACCATAAGCCAGCCCGTCAGCCGCGTACTGCACAAAGCCATGGCCAAGCAATCCTGGCATCGTTTCGCGAGCGCCCGCGAATTCGGCGACACCCTCAACAAAGCACTGCGCAACGAGCCCATCGAGTTTTTCGATCCAGAGCGTACGAGGCCACGGCTGCAGCGCGCCACCAAAGCCCTGGAAGAAGGCGATTTTCAGTTTGCCGCAGAGATTCTGGGCGAACTGGAAGCCGAGGGCCACATGGACACTTCCATTGGCTCTCTTCGCCGGCAACTCGACGGCGCCGTCCGGCGAAAAACACTTTCTCAGTTGCTCGAGGCCGCGCGGGCGCGCTTTGAAGAAGAGGAAGATCCGCTGGCTCTCCAGAAGTTACAGGAAGCGCTGCAGATAGAACCGGACAACGCCACCGCTTTGGCTCTGAAGAGCAGGATTGAAAACCGGCGCAGCGAACGCCAGATCGACAACTGGTATCGCCTTGCCCGCCAGCATATCGACAATAACGCTTACGCGCATGCCCGCGAGGCTTTGCAGAATGTGCTCCAACTCCGTCCCAAGGAGGCCCGCGCGCTGCAATTGCTGTCGGAGGTCAACCGCCAGGAACAGGAATACCAGAAACTCCGCCAGGAGAAGGAGAAACTCCATCGCGCCGCCATGGACGCCTGGCATAAGGGCGATGTAAGCAGCGCCCTCGCCAAACTGGGTGTGGTGCTGGACCTGGATCGGCGCGCCCCGGATTCTGTCAATCTCGAGAGCGGCGCTACCTACCAGAGCTTTTACAACGAGGTGCGCTCCGAACACGACGCCATGAACACCGCGTATGCCGAGGCGCGGAGAAACCTCACCGAGCACAACTTCGGCAAGGCCATGGTTGCGTGTCAGGCATATTTGACCAAGTACCCGAACAATGCCATCTTCCAGGCTCTCAAATACGACATCGAGGAGCACCAGCGGCAGGAACGCTCGGCTTTCATCGCGTCCGTAGATCGCCAGGTAGAGGCTGAACCGGACCTGGACAAGCGCGTGAACATTCTGCGAGAGGCACTGGAGCTGCATCCCGGAGAATCGCACTTTGAAGGCGCGTTGCGTCTGGTGCAGGACAAACGCGACCTGGTCAACTCCATCGTGGCCCGGGCGCACCTCCACGAAGAACAGGGATCGTTCGGCGATGCGCTGAACGATTGGGAAATTCTGCGCACCATCTACAGCGAGTATCCGGGGTTAACGTTCGAAATTGAGCGCCTGCAGAAAAGACGCGACCAGCAGATCCGGATCGAATCCAAAGCGCGTCTGGTCGAACAGATCGACACCTGTTTGCATTCCAGCGACTACGCTCGCGCGCTGGATCTGTTGCAAGAAGCAGCCGCCGAATTTCCCAACGACGCAGAATTGACGGAGCTCGAGAAGCATGCCCAGGACGGCGTGAAGCGAAAAGCCGAAGCCCACCGCCTCATGACCGAAGGCCAGGAGTTGTGCGCGCGGCAGAAGCCTGCCGACGGAATCAAATTGCTGCGTGAGGCCTATGAGCTGGATGAAAACAATCCCATATCCCGCGCGGTTCTGGCCAATGCCCTGGTCGAACACGCCCACTCCACGGTGGAAAACGATTGGCGGGAAGCCGAGAAGCTGGCACGGGATGCACTCGACTTGAACCCGGGGCACCCCATGGCCAGGACCATTCGGACCCTGATCCTCGACAAAAAGCGGGAAACCTTCATCGCGGAATGTGTTTCGCAGGCGCGCAAGCTGCAGACTGCCAACGATCTGGCCGGAGCCTTAGCCCGGATCGAAGAGGGATTGTCCGTTTATCCGCGCGAGCCCAGGTTGATTCAGATTCAGGAGACCGTCCAGCG
>JBEKWX010000537.1:0-2516 GCA_049512675.1 Terriglobales bacterium
CGCGTACAACTCTTCCCGCCTGGTTCTATGGTGCGCCAACTGCTCCGCTCGGGCCTGAGCTTTCTGGCTCAGCCATGACGAGGCCAACATCATGAAGCCGCCGATCAATGATCCAGCGAGCGCAGCAAAGGCGGAAAAGTATTGTGAGTTCATAGTCGCATCCTCATCCGCCACAGGTCAGGTTTTGAGAAGGCATAGCTTCCAGCATCAGATGGGTCAGCCGCTTTTCGCCGCACGGTCGGCTGTAGCCACGGCGGACACTTGGGGCGGATGCTTCTGCTCCGTGGGCCCTGCTTGGGGCTTCTCTCCCCGACGGATATGCGACATCCGCTCGACGATCACAAAGAGCGCCGGAACGAGGAAGATTGCGAAACCGGTGGAGAAGAACATGCCGGTTATGGTGACCGTCCCGATCAGACGGCGGGCTTGGCCGCCGGCGCCCAAAGCGATCCATAAAGGAGACAGGCCGATGATGAAGGCGAAGGAGGTCATGAGAATGGGCCGCAGACGCACGCGGGCGCCCTTGAGCGCCGCCGAGACTATCGACTCGCCCTTCTCGAGCTCGGCTTTGGCAAACTCGACTATCAAGATGGCATTCTTGGCCGAAAGGCCGATCAGCATTATGAGACCGACCTGGGCATAGACGTCGTTGTCGAGATGGCGTGACCATAGGCCAAAGAACGCGCCACTTACGGCGACCGGCACGCTAAGCAGTACGCTGAAGGGCAGCGACCAGCTCTCATAGAGGGCAGCGAGGATCAGAAATACAAACACCAGCGACAGCGCGAAGACGCCAGCCCCACCGCCGGCAACAGCCTGTTGGTAAGAGATTCCATTCCAGGCATACCCCATATCACGGGGGAGGACCTGGTTTGCCACCGAGTCCACCGCGTCCATCGCCTGGCCGGTGCTGTAGCCGGGAGCAGGGACTGCGAATATCTCGATGCCGCGATACTCGTTGAAGCGGGTCGTATATTCGGGCCCGAACGCCCGCTTCATGTCGACCAGCGTCGATAGCGGAACCATCGAGCCCGCGTTGTTTCGGACGTAAAACTGACCAATGTCAGTCGCGCTGATTCGGTACTGCGGCTCCGCTTCCACGAACACCTTCCACACGCGCCCGAAGCGGTTGAACTGGTTGACGTAATAGCCACCAAGCAGGGTCTGCAATGCGCTGTACACGTCTTCGATAGGAACGCCGAGCTTGAACACCTTGTCCTTGTCAACCGCAGCGAACAGCTGCGGAACCGCCGGGTCGAACAGGAGATACATAGGCCCGATCTCGGGCCGTTTTTTCGCCGCGGCAAGGAACTTCCGAGTATTATCCCATAGATAATCGACCGTTTTGCCGGCGCGATCCTGAACGAAGAAATCGAGACCGCTAGCCTGGCCGATGCCGGGAATCGCCGGCGGCAGGAATGCAAAAGCCTGCGCCTGGGGCAGGGCGGCCAGCTTGCGGTTGAGATCAGCTACTATCGCTGGGGCTTGCAGAGCGGCGGTCCCCCGCTGGTCGTAGGGCTGGAGTTGGCAGAAATAAGTTCCGCTTCGGGGGCTGCTCAACTGGGTAAGTAAGTTTAAGCCGGAGCTCGAGCTATAGTAGCGGATCGCAGGTTCGCTCCTGATGATTTGATCGATTTGCTTCATCGCGGCGTTAGTCCGCTGGAGCGAGGCGGCCGCCGGAAGCTGGACGTTAATTAGAAACCAGCCCTGGTCTTCGTCGGGCAGGAATGATTGCGGCAAAATCTTTCCCAAGCCGCCGGCAAGTACCGCGAAACCCAGTAGTACAACGATCGCCAGCACAAGCTTACGGATGAGCAGATCGCAGGTCCGGATGTAGCCATTTTGCGCGCGCGCAAAACCCGCGTTGAACATTGCGAAGAAGCGCGCGAGTGGTCCGCGGCCGGCGCCAGTGGTTTTTGGACGCAGCAGAATTGCGCCGAGCGCCGGGCTCAGGGTGAGAGCGTTGAAACACGAAAGCAGCACGGAAAATGCGATGGTTAGTGCGAACTGGCGGTAAAGCGAGCCCGTTATTCCCGCCATGAATCCGGCCGGAATAAACACCGCGGAGAGCACCAGCGCGATTCCGACCAGCGCCCCGCCGACCTCGTCCATAGCTTCGCGCGCCGCGTCCTTCGGCGACCGTCCATCCTCGATCTTTGCCTGGATCGCTTCGACCACGACGATAGCGTCGTCCACCACCAAGCCTACCGCCAGCACCAGCCCTAAAAGCGCAAGCGTGTTGACCGTGAACCCCACCGCCGGGAAGAACATGAAGGCTCCTACCAGCGAGACGGGAATAGTAAGCAGCGGGATCAACGTCGCCCGCCAGCTTTGCAAAAAGATGTAGACCACCAGGATCACGAGGCCGATTGCTTCCAGCAGCGTCTTCACGATCTCCCGCGCACCCTCGGTGACGGGGATAGTCGTGTCCAAGGTCAGATTGGCTTTCATGTCTGCGGGAAAATGACGCTCGAGTTCGGCCATTTTGGCCTTCGCCAGGTTGGCGGCGGCGAGTC
>JBEKWX010000538.1:0-2507 GCA_049512675.1 Terriglobales bacterium
AAGCGCGGCGGCCAACTGATCAAAGCTAAGTCCCATCAGCGTGAGCCCGCCGCCAAAGGTCGCGAGCGGCTGGCTGAAGATGGAATTCTGCTGGCTTTGCAATTGCGCGAGCAGGGCGGAAATGGACTGACTGCCTGCTTGGTTGATACCTCCAGAGGAAATCAGTTGGTTGATCAGGCTCTGGATGCTTTGTCCGCCAAGAGCTGCGAGTGCGGCTGCCGGAATATTGAAAAGATTGAAATTATTCGGGACGTGCAGCCCAATCATACGCATGTAAGTGTGGCTCACCTGGAAGACTTTCAGATCGAGCATTACTTCCGGACGGGGGCTATTGAGCTGTTCGAGAAACTGGGTCGCGGCATCCAGTGGCGCCTTCGGCCCGCGCAGCGTCATCGTGCTCGACGGGGCGTTGAGGCCCACGAACTTGAACTCAAAGACCGTCTTCATCGTGTTCATCAGGTCGTTCAAATCCGTGGGCGCATTGCTGCCTGGAATATAGAACGAGCGCATGCCCATGCGGTCGTAGGAGCGGTGATTGTCGGCGGTGTCTGCGAAAGCAAAGAGAATGGTGTCTTCCAGTGCCACGCTAAAGCTCTTCGTGACTGCCGAGGCCGCCTGCATGGCGGTTGCAAAATCGGCATTCTCAATATCGAATCGGACGCGGCGGCTGGAGAAGGTATCGTCGAAGATCACCGTCAGCCCATAGCTCGCAGCGACGGCGGTGAGCAGACCGCGCGAATCGCCACGGTAGTGGAAGTCATGGTGTCCGTCGATCGGTTTGGCGATGATCGCGTCGGCGCTCGCGACCATTTGCGGCGGGCTTGCAACGCGCACCGGCGCGGGCCCCAAGGCGTCGTTTATTCGTTGCTGCGCGAAGTCGTTCTGCGGGTCGAGGTTGAGCGCCGTTCGAAACTCCGCCAGCGCCTCCACTTGCCGGCCATCGAGCAGGTCGCTGTTTCCCCGTTCCAGATGCATCCCGGCCAGATGTTGTCGCGTAATCTCCCGCGCGGTCAGGTAGTCCACGTTTTGCGGTACCAGGCGAGAGGCTTCTTCAAATTCGTAAAAAGCTTGGTCCAGGTTCTTCGATTTCTCGAGTTTCAGCCCGCGCGCGAAAGCTAGGCGAGCGGCCTTCAGGTCTTTAACAGGACCGTGGCACTTGGGCGCACCCGCGGAATTGGAGCAGAGCGATGGTGCTGCGGCCGGAGAAGTGTCGGTGGCCAGACACATTCCGGCAAGCACCAAAACAATGCCTGCTGGCAACCATCGCATATTACTTACTATAGAATGCCCGGCCACTGCTGTCTTGCAAGAGAAATCCGGGCTTGGGAGCTTCGGTCGTAACGGGAGAAGCCGGAACGTGAGGGAAGAGAGGCTCAACGCAGCATCAACCGTTCCATCCGGGTGGCGCGCCCGGTCTGGTCGTCGCACTCGACCAGCACGGCGCACAGTCGGACGTCGCCGTTGGCCGCTTCGAAGCGCGCCGGCATACCGCTGAGAAACTTTTCAATCACTAATTCTTTCCTGACCCCAATGACGCTGTCGTACGGGCCGGTCATGCCGACGTCGGTGATGTAGGCAGTGCCCTTCGGCAGGACGGTCTCATCCGCGGTGGGAATGTGGGTGTGCGTGCCCACCACGGCGGTGACTCGCCCGTCGAGATACCATCCGAAAGCGACTTTTTCGGAACTGGCCTCGGCATGGAAATCCACCAGCACCACCTTCGACTCGATCTGTTCCAGAAGTCGATCGGCGTAGCGAAAGGGATCGTCGCTCGACCCCATGAACACACGTCCCTGAAGGTCCACGACGGCATAACCGACGCCGTTTTTTTGGCCTTCGTACACTCCCCAACCGGGCAGGCTCTGCGGAAAATTTGCCGGTCGCAGCAGTCGGCGCGCCGGACTGTGGGGGTTGCCGTCCGCCATCTTGAAGTAGTCGATGATTTCACGTTTGTCCCAGACGTGATTTCCAGTAGTCATCACGTCGATGCCCAGATCGAAAAGCTCTTCCGCCAGCGGAGGCGTGATTCCGAAGCCAGCCGCAGCATTTTCGCAGTTGGCGATGACCAGATCCACGGCGTGCTGCTGGCGCAGTTCGGGCAGGCGATCCTTTACGATCGTCCGCCCCGGGCGGCCAAAAATGTCGCCGATAAAAAGAATTTTCAAGAGATGATGGTAACACGCTGAAAATTGCAGATGCTTCGGGCACTGGCTACTGGCTACTGATCTCAGCCGTCTTCAGAAAGCCGTAATTTCCCGACGGATTCAGGGTGAGGTTTCGAACCCGCCGCGTGTGCACTAGCACGTTATCGAAGTACCACAGGTCGATATACGGGACATCTTGCGCCAGCACTTCTTGAACTTCCGCGTACAGCCGCTTGCGGATATTCTGATCGGTCTGGCGGCGCGCCTCATCGATCAGGCTATCGATCCGAGGATTGGAATAGAAACCGCGGTTGGCGCCGTTGGGCGGGAATCGGTTGGAGTGAAAGGAGTACTCAAAAATAT
>JBEKWX010000539.1:0-2501 GCA_049512675.1 Terriglobales bacterium
TCCTGCTGCGCTTTGTTGAAGCGGTGAATTTCGTCGACGAAGACGATGGTGCGCGTGCCGTACTGGCGGGCGCGGTCGGCATCGCTCATGACCTGCTTGATTTCCTTGATGCCGGCGAGCACCGCGGAAAACTCGATGAAGTCGGCCTTGGTGATGCGGGCAATGATCTTCGCCAGAGTCGTCTTGCCGGTACCCGGAGGACCCCAGAAGATCATCGAGGTGGGGTCGTCGCGCTCGATCTGCACGCGCAGCGGCTTGCCCGGCCCGACCAGGTGCTCCTGCCCGACGAATTCATCGAGCGTGCGCGGGCGCATGCGATCGGCCAGCGGGCGCGCGCCCTGGGCGGCGGGATCGTCGTTCGGAATGGGAGCGAAGAGGTTCACAAATTTGTTATTGGTAATTTGTAATTTGTAATTTGAAAGCGAATCGGCACCGATTGATCTTATGTTTTCAAATTACCAATTACAAATTACCAATTACAAATTCTCCTCTCACTTCCGGTTTCTCGCGGCTTCGTACAGCACGATGCTGGCCGCGACTCCGGCGTTGAGCGATTCGACTTGCGCAGCTTGCGGAATCGCCACCGTTTCGTCCATCTGGCGCGTTAGTTCACGGGACAGCCCGGCGCCTTCGTTGCCGATGAAGATCGCGAGCGGCAGAGTCCATGAGACCTGGGGCAACGGAGTTCCCTGGTGCGAAGAAGTTGCGAGCAGACGAACGCCGCGCGCGCGCAACAACGGCATCAGTTCCAGAGAAGAGATTTGCAAGAAAGGCAGACGGAAGACCGAACCGGCCGAACCGCGCAGAACTTTCGAGTTGTAAGGACTGACGGTGCCTTCAGTGAGAAAAATTCCGGCGGCGCCAAAGGCTTCGGCCGAACGCAGGATCGTGCCCAGGTTGCCCGGGTCCTGCAAGCCAGCAGCCACGACGATCGGGCCGTCGCCGGAGCGGTCGAGCAGTTGACCGGAAGAGTAAGCCGGCAGCTTGAGCAGGGCCGCCACACCCTGGGGCGCGTCGCTCGGCACGATCGAGTTGAAGAGTGCTTTCGGCAAGACGAGCGCTTCAGTGCGAGCGTTGATCTGGGTCAGGAGTTTTTCGGCGAGAGGGCGGGCCGATTCGCTGAAGAATACGCTTTCAAGATGCTGGCCGCTGCGTAATGCCTCTTCGATCAGCTTGACCCCTTCGATGGCACACTCACCCTGAGCAGTCAACTCGGCGCGGCGGAATGCGAGCCGCAGTTCTTTCAGTCGCTGGTTGTGGCGGCCAGCGACAGGGCGCAAACGGTCCGCTTGACGGCGGGTTCGCGCGGGCTTCGCCTCCTGCTTCATGGGCTGGTTCCAAGATCAGGATAATACGAGTGTCCGGTCGGGCTTCGGCCGAGGCTCGTGGTATGGTACATTTCATTGTTTACGCCGACAATGCGCAGGCCGACATTTGTTTACGCCGGCATTGTTTATGCCGGCAATGAGGAAGGGACCAGAGTGCGCGCGGAAATCCTGAAAATTGATGCCGTAACGCCCGAAGCTTCGCTGATCAAGTATGCTGCCGAACAAATTCAGGCCGGGCAGGTCCTGGGCATGCCGACCGACACGTTCTATGGCCTGGCAGCGGACCCGTTCAACCTGCGCGCGGTGGAGCGCGTCTATGAGATCAAGTCGCGCTTACGGCACAAGCCGCTCTCGCTGCTGATCGAGAACGTGGACCAGGCGGAAGAATTCGCGCGTCCCTTGCCCGATGATTTTCACCTTCTGGCGCGGCGTTTCTGGCCGGGGCCGTTGACCATGATCGTGCCGGCGGCGTCGCATCTGCCGCTGAAAGTCACCGCGAACACGGGGAACGTGGCGCTGCGCGTGCCGGCGGCGGAAATCCCGCTGGCGGTGGTGCGGGCGGCGAAAATTCCGATCACGGCGACCTCCGCCAACCTGAGCGGCGCTGTGGAATGCACGACCGCGGAGCAGGTGGAGGAGCAACTGCGGGGTCGCATCTCGCTGATTGTGGACGGTGGGAAGTCCCCGCGGACAACTTCATCGACCATCGTGCACTTCAAAGAAGACGGCACCTGGCAGATTCTGCGCGAAGGCGCGATTCCCGCTAAGGATATCGTAGAAGCTTTATCTTAAATCAGGTTTCAATGTCTTAGAGTTTCAAGGTTTCAAAGACGATCACTCGGAGGGCCAATCAGAGTCACTTAACGATTGCAACCTCGACACGAACCTTGAAATCTGATTTATGGCCGAAGATAAGAATCCATCTGACCAAGAAAAATCCTTATTGAAGCGTCCCTGGCCGCTGTTGTTGCTGGCGGTGGTGGGAGCGCTGTTGCTATTTTTTGGCGTTACCGGATCGCGCATCGTGCGCGCTGCCTCCGAAGCGCCCGCCAAGAAAGCGGACGTGATCGCCATTTTCGGAGCTGCCGAGTACGCGGGACGTCCTTCGCCGGTGTACCGGGCGCGGCTGGATCACGGTTATGAACTGTTTCAGAAAGGAATGGCGCCGGTGGT
>JBEKWX010000540.1:0-2693 GCA_049512675.1 Terriglobales bacterium
CTACTCCAGAATCAGTCCCCATTCCCAGCCGAGGTCTTCCCCTTGTCGCATATGATCTCGCTCTCTCCGGAAACCTGCACAAACGCTTCGCTGGGTTACCCTTCATGAATAAGGCGGGCTAGAACACCATCCGACCGTGTTCGGCGTTGATCATGGGAAAGGCTAACAATGGATAAACGAACTCATCCCATACGCATTGTGATTGCCGACGATCATCCCATTTTTCGCGACGGGCTGCGGCGTCTGCTGGAATCGGAACAGGATATGAAAGTGGTGGGCGAAGCTTGCGACGGCTTCGAAGCGGTGAAGTTGGCGACGGAAATCAAGCCCGACATTCTTCGAGACCGTCGCGCCAGACCTGAACGTCGTCGGCCCGCACGTCGCCGATGTTCACCAGGCCCCGGCCACGGAGAAACGTCGCGAAGTTGGTTAGCTCGAATTCCCACTGGCGAACCGTCGTCAGCGGATTTTTTCGCGACGAACGCGGCGACCAAGTCGTCGATGAGATACGACTCCTTCGCAGCAGACGCGGTAGTCGGCTCACCCTTCGCGGCGGCGGCGAATCCGTTCATCATCTCGCGGGCCTTCGCTTCGGCGACTTCACCGTCGCACGTGTCGGCGGCGATGCGGTATAGTTTGCCATCGCGGTAATACACCAGTTGCTTTGGACACGGGCAGCCGATCTTCTTGTCTTTGCCCGACCACTTGCAATCCTTCGTATGTCGCGAGTAGACGTTCACTTTTGGAACCTCGCGACGGCGGCGGCGTAGCTTGATGACTGGTGGCGGCGGCGGTACTTCGACTGCGACGGCGGTCGCTTCGGTTGGCATTTCGCGTCTCCTGACTTTCACTTAACTTTACGAATTCACTTTCACCTGTAGAATGACACTGGTGCTAAGTGATTGAAAGATAACGTCAGTAACGCGTTTTCGGATTACGATGTCAGGAGTTGCAGCGGTTCACCGCTGCGATAACTGGCGTATCGGTATCGGCTTTAGCCGCTGAGGTCAGACCGTGGTACAGAAGGTACTTTTTCCGCAAGTTGTGTAGCGATACCGCAAGTTCAAGCCGCGTTCGTATCAGGGTATCTCTGTTAGCGATACCGCCACTTCAAGTTAGCTTCGTATCAGGGTATCGCTTCAGCGATACCGCCGCTTCTTCGGAATCGGATGCCCCTTTGGGGCTGAGCACTGAATAGCCCGCAGGCCAGGTTTCACAACGCCCCGAACCCGCGTCATTTGCGCTTCTTCTTGGTCTTGGCTTTAGTCTTCGTCTTCTTCGCCGCCGCCTTCGCGGGCCTGGCGGGTTTGCCCGGCTTCTTTGCACGAGCCTTGGCCGGCTTGCGTGCCTTGGCGGCGTTGGCCGTCGCAGGCGTTGCAGGAGGCACAGCCTTCGCCGCGGGGGCAGACTTCACTTGTGGCGGGGTCACCGAAGCCGCGGCCGCAACTTTTCCCTTCCCCTTAGCACCCGCCTTCATGCCAGCCGCCGCAGGAGCAGCCGCAGCGGCCGCAGCCTTGGCTCCCCTGCCACGCTTTGCCGGCGGAGGTGGTGGAGGCGGCGGAGGTGGCGGAGCCAGCGGCTTCAGATACTTCAGCGTCTCCGTCCGCGAACGCAGCTTGCCATCCAACAACAGCATGAACACATCGTTCGCGATCTTCGGATACGTCGGCATCTGCGGCGTGATGCGGAGTTCCGTCATCTCCGGCAACGGAATCTTCTGCTGCACTTGCCGCCACTTGGTGAAGAAATTCTTGATCTTCTGCGCCACCGCCTGCTGCCGCGCCGTAATCGCCAGAAACAGAATCATCTCCGGACGCGCCGACGAAAGCAGTTGCCAAGTCCGCGACGGCGTGGCCGCTTCCTTGCCCATCAAGCGTTTGGCCAGGCTGTGGGCGTTCGAATCCAGATCCTTCCACGACTCGACCAGATCCTTGCGCGGAATCGCCCGCCGCAAATCCGAAATATCCTTGTCGCCCAGCCGCTCCGTGAGGAAATGCAGCACCAGGGGCGCAACTTCCGGAGCATAGCCAAGGTCGTTCATTTGCTGCCGGGTTTTCACCAGCGCGCCCAAGCCGGCCGTGTCCGCTTTGGCCGTGCTCCAGCGCGGATTCAGCACTTTCAGCCATCCCTCTTTTTCATAAGCCTTCAGAACGCCGAGCGCATCGTCCTCGTACGCCAACTGCTCGATCTCGTATCCGATGCTCGAACTCCGTATGTACTCGATGTAGCCGTTTTCCTTCCCCGATTCGTAACGCGCCTGCGTCCGTTCCTCGAGCGGCCAGTGAAAGCGCGTAGTAAAGCGCGTGGCGCGGATCATCCGCGAAGGATCCTCAAGAAACGCGTAGTTATGCAGCACGCGGATCACTTTCGCTTCGATGTCGGCGACCCCATTGAACGGATCCATCAACAGCCCGCGCGATCCCTCGTTCAGCGACAGGGCCATAGCGTTGACCGTGAAATCGCGGCGCCGAAGATCTTCAATGATCGTGGCCGGAGCCATCTGCGGAGGCTTGCCCGGCTTGTCGTAGCGTTCCGAGCGCGCCATCGCAATTTCGGCGCGAACTCCGCCAGGCAGCGTCAGCAGCAGGCTCCGCGTCTCGTTGTCGGCGTCTCCCACCACCGCTCCCGCCCGTTCCAGATCTTTTTGCAGCTTGAGCGCGTTGCCTTGAACCGTGAAATCCAAGTCACGGATG
>JBEKWX010000541.1:0-2873 GCA_049512675.1 Terriglobales bacterium
CCATCGGGCGAGATGCGCGGCGACAGGGAAATGCTTCCCAGGTGCGTGATCTGCTGCTGGTTGGCGCCGTCGTAGTCCATCATCCAGACTTCTTTGTGGCCGGTGCGCTCGCTGACGAAATAGATCTTGGTTTCGGCGATTCCCGGTACGCCTCCGCCCAGGCGGAAGATGATTTCGTCGGCGAAGCGGTGTGCGATGACGCGCACGGCGTCGGTCGTCGCGTTGTCCGTGTACTGCTTGCCGAGCACTTGCGGTGACTTCTCGTTCTTTACGTCGTAGAGCCAACCCTGTACGGTAACTTTGCCGGCGGCCGCGCCCAGGTTACCGAACGCGAGCATGGAGGTGTTGGGCGGCGGGGAATTCCACGCCGAGAAATTGATTTCGGAGGGTTGCCCCGGCTCCTGCAGCGGATAGAAACTCTTGGAGACTAGATCGAAGATTCCGGCGTTGTCGAGGTCGTTCCACAGGACGTCGTTGAAGGTCTTCAGCAGGTTGGCATTCTGGGCGTCGGCAGTCGATGGTTTGAAGTCGGATGCGGCCAGGCGTACGCGCTCTACGCCGAGGCCTGTTCCGGTGCGGATCCAGTCCTGGGCCGAGCTGGTGGCCGCCAGCAGAAAGAACGAGACAACTGCGATTACTGCGTGACGACGGATTGGTCGAGCCGCGTTACTCAATTTTGTGCTCCCTATTCGGACTTGCTGGTGGAGAGCCGAGCCGGGCGTCCCCACGCTTGCTTCTACCTCTTGTAATCGAACCAGAATTCTACCGACACTTTGCTACCCGAATAATCGGGCGGCAGCGGACCGAAGCTATCAATGCGTTGAAGCGCGCGGACGGCCGACTGGTCGAGCGACGGCACACCGCTCGACTGCTCGATTTGGACATTCGATGGGTGTCCATCGCGTGCTATATCAAAGGTCAGATAAACGCGTTTCGCCTCGGCGATGCGGGGGTCCACTTCATACTTCAACCAGTTTTCGGTGACTTTCCTCTGCACGGCTTGCACGTACCAAGAGTAGCGGCTGCCGAAATCGCCGCCACTTCCGGTAAATCCAAATCCGCCCTTGGCGCCGGCGGTTCCGGTTGCGCTTTTCGTTGAGTCGCGCTCTGCGGCGCAGGTTTCAGTTTTGTCTTCGTGTTCTTGTCGGGAATCGGAATCGCTTCCGGTTCTTTTTCCTGAACCATGGGCTGCGATTTCGAAAGGCCCTTGGATTCCGTTGCCAGGACATTCGTTGTCTCGGTGGGATTGGCGGGCAAGGGAACCGAACTGACGAGCGTTGCTCCCATGGCATCTCCTCCTCCGCCGCTGCCCCAGCCTTCACCACGAAAGCCGTGAATAAACATTGCGTATAGCGTGACGAACGCCGCGAATGCCAGATGCAGTCCGAGCGACCAGGCCAGAGGCCGGCGCAGTTGGCCGTGTTCGGAATAGATGTCGATATCGTTATAGTGCATAGCGATATATATCAGCGATGGCTGCCGTGGGTATCCATCGGCTGGGTAACGATGCTGACGTTGCTGATGCCCGCCTGCTTGATGGCGTCCATCACGGTGGCGAAGGCGCCAAAGGGAACATCTTCGTCGGAGCGCAGGAAAATCGACTGGTGCTGCGGGTCGCGAATCCTGCGCTTCAAGGTCGCTCCGATCTGGTTGATGTTGATGGGATCGTTGCCGAGAAAAACTTTTTGCGATTTGTCGATGCTGATGACCAGCCGTTCTTCGGTAATCTCTTTGACGGTGCGGGTGTGGGGTACGTTGACTTCGATCCCGGATTGCAGCACGGGCGCGGTCACCATGAAAATAATGAGCAGCACGAGCACTACATCCACCAGGGGCGTGATGTTGATGTCGGCGAGTGCGGTCTGGGTGCGTCCGTTGGCGGAGGTGAAGGCCATTAGCGCCGCACCTCGGTGACCTGGAGCGCTTGCTGGCGCTCCACTAGATTCAGCATCTCGAGCGCGAAGTCGTCGTTGCGCGAGGCCATTTCACGAATGGAGCTAATGATGAGGTTGTAGGCGATCACCGCTGGGATGGCGGCAGCCAGGCCGGCGGCGGTGGTAACCAGAGCTTCAGAAATTCCAGGGGCGACAGCGCGCAAAGTCGCCGCACCCGCGGTGCCCAGCCCGTGGAAGGCGTCGATGATTCCCCAGACGGTTCCGAACAGTCCAATGAACGGCGTAACCACGCCCGTAATCGCCAGCCACGGGACATTGCGTTCGAGGCGGGTGACCTCCTCGGAAGATGCGATCTGCATGGCGCGTTGAATGGCCATGAGGTTATGGATGCCGCCCGTCGTTCCCATCTGGCGTTTGAATTCCGTGACTGCGCCTTCAAATACTCCCACCAGCGGGCTGGGACGGAACTGTTCGGCAACCGAGGCCACGTCCTGCATGCGCTGCGCCTTGCGGAAGACGCGGACGAAGCGTCCGCTCTGCCCGCGCGCGCGGCGGATCAGCCGCCACTTGGAAAGAATGACGGCCCAGGAGAGCACACTGAACGCGATGAGCAGGAGGAGAACGGTCTTGGCGACCGGACCGGTCTGAAGGACGAGATCGACGATTTCGCCGCCGACAAAGAACAGGAGGACGGAAGAAAAATGCATTGGTTTAGGGAGAACCCTGCTCAGATTATAGACCAGGGTGGCGGGACGCCCCGCCAGGGTACCGCATCGGTCACTGTGTTAGCGAGCGGCGTGTTGGCGAGCGGCGGGCTGCTTGCGCCTGGGTTGGGCTTCGATGGCTATTAGTTCGTAACCACTGCCTCCGCTACATTTGAATAGGCGCTTTCTGCACCTGCGGCGTTTACTGCAGTTGTGACGTAATAGTAGGTCGTTCCGGCCACAACCGTATCGTCGGTGTAGCTGGTCGAGGCAT
>JBEKWX010000542.1:0-2818 GCA_049512675.1 Terriglobales bacterium
AGGTTAATATCCGATCGGAATGCTCTGCTCCTTATAATGTGTGGAAACGACGACTATTTCGCTCTCTCCCGCAAGGAGTCGCCATGAACCCCAGGGCGCTGAAGCCATCGATCGTTCCAGGCTACGAGAACGAGTCCCCGGCTCCGAGCCTGCGGAGCATCGTCCGCAAGTCGGCACTTCTCAACCTGACGATCATTCTGACCTCCTTCCCGGTCCTGGTCTTTGCAGGGGGACCGCAAGCCGTCGTCCCGACGCTGGCAATCTATGGAGGGGTGTAAGACACGGTTCGGGTTTTTGAGACGTTACCCAGCTTTCCTCTTCCTCGTGGTTTTATACGTACGGTAGGCGCTGATCGGGCGGGTCTTCATGTGCTTGGTCAGCCGCTCGTCGTCGCAGAGGAATGCCGCGCGCAGTTGGAGAATCGTCTCGGCTTGGCTCGGGTTCCAGAATTTCTCGGTGCCCTTCACTCGACGGTTGAACTGTTTGACCAGCGACTCCACCAGCCCCGAACATGTGGGCAACCCGGCACGACGGTATCGCGGATAATCCATCCGGGCTTCGTTATTGGTCAGGTAGCCGATCGTCACGCGAATCACCTCGTACGGATCGGTTGGCTTGAGCTCCTTCGGGTTCTCTGGCAGCGGCATCGCCTCATGAATCGCGCGCAACTCTTCCAACACGGTGGCGACTCGCCCCTGCCAGCAAGCCGTCGCCCAATCGAGGTAGCGATTCCAAACCACAGTGGCCGAGCCGCCGACGGCCTTTGCAGCCAAATAAACATACGTCAACACGTGGACGAAGTCCACGATCGGCTCGAATGTGGGGAAATAAGTCCGTAGGAGCGTCCAGATCCAGGAACTACCGTCGCCCAGAAAGGCGCGGAGCTGCGCCGCGAAGAAATTCCGCCGATGGGCCTCGGCCGCCACCATCGGACCGAACTCATCGCTCGATTCCAGCGTCGCCTGGCAGGTCCGCACGTTCGGGTGGCCAGCTTCGTTTCGGTTTGTTCTCGATGGCACCCGTCGTCGCGTTGCGCTCACCGATCGGTCCAGCGTCTTCCTCGGCCGGCACGCAGACGGTCGACACGGGAGGGTCTTTGTCGCAGCCCTCAACCACGTCGGCCAGTGACCCTTGCCCAGCGATCCCTTGGACGAGTTCGACGACCTCCTTCTTCTGGGTGAAGCACTCGGGGAGGTCGGGATGGGGATCGGCGTCGTGAGTCTCGGTGTTCATCGTCACGAGGTTGGCGACCTTGTCCTCACGCCACGCGGCAGCGTGAACGCCAGGGCCTTTGCCAGGCTCTTCCGAACGCGTGTGGAGGCGACCGCCATCGACGTATACGACCGCCAGTCGCGGAACGACCGGGGCCTCGGGCGTCGCCTGCTGGTTCTGGAACTCGTCCACCCGCCGATCCCGATTCTGCTGCAATTGCTCGCCGACTTCGTGGGCGATCCGCCCCACTTGCCGGCCGCTGATGGCGACTTCAGCTTCGTCAGCGAGAGATTCCGCGGCGTCGTCGAAGGAACTGCTTCGCGCGGCGGCGCGGAGGATCTTACCAAGGATCGTCGGAGAGAAGTTGTGCGAGTCGAGCCGCAAGCTCGGGCGCAGAGGGAAAAAAATCCCGGCGACATGCCGGGCAATGACAGAGGGGTTCGGCGTACTCGATTGTCCCGCCGCGAACCTGAATGGTTCTTGACTCCGTGTCGAGGGGGCAGGCTCGGGCACATTGAGGACACGGCTGGCAATCGCCGAGGATTTTCAACTGGGTTTTCAGAGTCTCCTCGATGGCCCCTTTGATGACGGCTTGGCCAATATCGACGGCCAAGGATTCGATGGAATCGAAGTCGATGTCGAGTCCCGGCCCTTCGTCTCCAAAGGCACGACGGGAAACAATTTTCCCCCATCCGTAGGCCATGTCGCGAAGGTTGGACAAATCCTCGGGCTGACCCTTGGTGAACGGCATTGTGTGTTCGTCCTTGAACTTGGGGAACAAGGCAAAATGGAAAAGTCACCTTGACATCATAACGATGCCTCCCGTCGGTGCGAAGGGCGTCTTACACCCCGAGTCCCAAGCCATGGGCTCGCCGACTTGACTGGTACGCTCTTCTCGAATAGAGTGTGAGTTTCCGCGATTGCTGAAACTCTCCTCCAGCAGCAGGGCAGCGATTGAGCCTCCCGCATGTGAGGATTATGGTTCGCAACGGTTTGAGGACACCAGGTTTATGCCCCGGAAAAAGTTTGGTCGCAACCGCAAGAATCGCTGTCGATTTTGCACGCGTGAAGGCTGCCCTCGTCCGGCTTATGTCGATTACAAGGACATCGGTCTGCTGAAGAAGCTTTGCACCAACCAGAGCAAGATGTTCTCTCGCAAGCGCAGCGGCAACTGTGCGGCGTTTCAGCGAGCCTCCAGCGCGGCTGTGAAGCGCGCGCGTTTCATGGCTCTGCTGCCGTACGTCGGCGAGTAAGCCGGTTGGCCCGCATGATTTGCTCAGTGACCGCGGCCTGCCTGTGCGAGGAAGTCGCGGAACTGTTTCTCGATGACCCGCAAAGGCTCGCCCAGCCTGTCCTCCAGAGATCGGCCCGTGCTCCGCTTGATCCGTCCCCGGTACGCATCGCGTACGAAGTCAAGGAGGGCATCGCGGTAGGCGCCGTCATTCCACTGCATGAGGAAGACCGCCAGCGCCATGGCCTGCTGGTAATTCGCATGGACGCGATCGGGACGAAAGAAGGTATTCTGGTCGAGGATGAGGAACTGCTCGAGCGGCAGGAACTTGCCATCGGCAAGTGATTGCCGGGCCGCCGCGAGCCGCTCCCCGAC